>JBBKVU010000259.1:0-7560 GCA_037968595.1 Comamonas sp. | reverse complement strand
GGCATTGCTCAAGCCCGGCGAGCGCTGGTCCCTCACAGCGCGGCTCAAGGCACCGCACGGCCTGCGCAATCCCCATGGCTTTGACCAGGAGTTGTGGCTCTGGGAGCAGGGCGTGCAGGCCACGGGCTATGTGCGTCTGGGCAAGGCCCAGGCCAGACCGCAGCGGCTGGCGCAGACCGGCCGCTATCCCGTGGCGCGGCTGCGCCAGCAGCTGCGCGATGCCATCGTCTCGCGGCAGTCTGCGGACCCGGCCTGGCAGCGTGCGCGCGGCGTGGTCGCGGCGCTGGTGGTCGGCGACCAGAACGCCATTGCTGCTGGCCATTGACAATTAAGTTCGAAAGTGAAATTTGATGCAAGTCATTGATTTTATTGATGATTTAAATTGGTCAAATAATCGAATTGACAAATAGTTCGAAAGTGGCGATGAGGGCGCGGTTTGGAAAAATTGACAAATAGTTTGAAAGTTCTCGCCAATTCGACGGAACGCATGTCGGAAGCTGATGCACTACGAAGTGCGGGCTACCAGTAAGCCACTGGAACAAATTCGCTCCATTGGCCAGTTTCGGATTGGCACCAGCAGTGCACAGGATTTCAATGTGCCATTGACCTCGCTTGGAGCGCTTATTTCGAATCAGCGCCGCAATCAAGTTGACCCTGGGAGCTGGCCTTCCAAGAAGGAGGCGGCAATACACTCGTCGGCTGAATGACTAAGAAGAAGCCTCGTAAGCGCCGTAGCTCAACCAAGGGCCGTCCCTCCGACACCCTGCGCCGATTCGGGGTTGTGCTCATCGCCGCAGTCGTAGTTGCACTCCAGACGACGAGCTGTGGGTTTCCACCCACCGCATCCGGGCCCATCGTCGAGCGCCCCGCGGCTACGGCTTCATCCGGTTTCGCCGCCTGTCCACAATTTTTCGCGAGTGGAGTTGCCCCCTCGCACCAAAGGTGCAGCAACCAATGTGCCAAGCGATTCTTATTAGCAAACCCAACCCGGGGATAACGGCTCCCTCGCGCACGGTCCAAGTAAGGCATCATCCTGTCGAATGAATACTTTGGAGAACTTGAGGCAGCTTCTGCGTCCCGTGGTGGGAGATATGAAGGATGCTTGCACCAATAGCACGATGCCGGAGCTATGCGTTGCGATGGGCTTACCCGTGCCGCCCGAGGGCGGCGACAAGCGTGGTCGGCTGCATGCCGCGTTCGATGCTCTCCCTGACCCTGACATACCAGCCTTTGCCCAGAGATTGGTCGACCAACGCAGCGTCCGCGGCGAGTTGCGCGACCATGTGCAAGATGCTCTTTGGGCTCATTTGCCAATCATCGATATCCCAAAGCGAAGCCGTCGAGACATTGCGCGTGCGCTGAACCAAATAGAGTTGTTCGCGCACTGGGAGCACTTTTCGCAAGCCTTGAAGGACGTGTTCATCCTTCAGGAGTACAGGTTTTGTGGTCATAGTGATGATGTGCTGGCGTTCGCACATCGACACTTTGTGCGAAATCCGGAAGACGCGGACGTCGAACTTCTGTTCGAAAAGCTGCGGGCATTCGACCTACCGAATAGGAGATTCGTCCTGCTGCTGGAAAAGTTCGCGTCAGCGGACGTGCAGGTTGACGCAGACGCCCAGGAACGCCTCGTTAAGGTTGTGAACCCTATGTTGCAGGCTGCTGGAGCTGAGTTCCGGCAAACTTCAACCGACGGTGGTTACCCGATTTTTACCGTTGTGTCCCTCAGGTCGCCGCGAGGGCGGCCGAAGAACCTCATCTTTGCGTCATCGACAAAGCCTGATATCCGACTCAGTGACGCCATCAACAATGACATCGAGATTGCGTCGAACCCAGACGCGGTCTTGGTCTATGACCGTCCTCTAGGCGCAGATGGTCTGCGGTGGAGCGAGCTTCAGCGCTGGTGGAGCGAAACCACCGGCGAACCGAATGTCCAGAAGGCTCGGCAAACCTTGCTTCGGCGACTACAACAGTGCCTCCCCAACTCGTCGCCGCCACAACGGCTGCTCTTCAGGACGTTTTTCAAGACCTTTGGCGAGTCCGTCCCTAGACTGCCGGCACTCCTGCCAGAGGTTTGGCTTCATTGGGACCCGAAGACGGTGGCTAGTCGAGGAGCTGCTGCGCTGTTGACCCACCGCATGGACTTTCTCATGCTCTTGCCTGGGGGTGCAAGGGTGGTGCTCGAAGTAGATGGCGCGCAGCATTACGCTGACGAATCGGGTCGGGCTGCCCCTCAAACATACGCGCGAATGGCTAAGGGAGACCGAGAGCTAAGGCTTGCAGGATACGAGGTATATCGGTTCGGTGGAGCGGAGCTGCAAGGACCCGAACCTTCTCTGCTCGCTGCTGACTTTTTCCGGGCACTGTTTCAACGACACGGAATTTCCCTCACCTGACTTCCAAAAAATCAAAGGCACAACTTGGCGTGGGTCAGCTGAAAGTCAGCCCTACGCGGTGCTCGGCAAGGGCATGGTTTTCAGACCAATGTGAGGGGCCGACTTAATTCGGAAGGGCTGCATTTCCCGCACCTTATCAGACGCTAGGAGATACTAGGGGAAAAAGAGGAGGCCCTGTATGACTCGATTCGCCGAGTGGTGCGCTCAAGCAGATATTCCTGCGGCGCACCACAAGTTACAGATTTTGACGGCTGACCCAGCGAAGCTGGGAGCAGCTGTGGACATCGTCGCGGAGGTTGTGCCGGACCACTATGTGACGCCTGGGCGCCTAGCTGACCTTCTCACGCGCTTGGGGCGCGAAAAAGTCGCAACATACGTAGCAGAGAAGCTGCCGACCACCAAGCAAATTAAGTCGGGCGACTTGGGTGAAATCCTTTGCACGACCTTTATCCATGAGAGTACTCCTTTTAAGCTTGGCATCAAGCGCCTTCGTTGGAAGGACCATCGTAATATGTCCATGCGCGGGGATGATGTGTTGGCGTTCGACCTCGGTGCAGGCGCGGCCGGACTCAAGGTGCTTAAGGCTGAAGCCAAAAGCGGGGTCAAAATGCAAGCCGGCACGGTCGGCAAGGCTCGTGAAGCACTATCGGCGTTTGGCGAGCTTCCTTCGCCTCATGCTATGAGTTTTGTGGCTGACAGGCTTGAAGCGGCGGTGGACAAACCTCTCCGAGATGCGTTGGATGATGCACAGATGAAGCGGAGCCTCAAACCCGCGCATGTCACCCACATGCTCTTCACGTTCTCTGGCAACGATGCAACCACGATGCTGACCACAAACCTTGCAAGTTATGCGGGCGGGTCGGCACAGCACTATGTTGGCATTCGTGTCGAAGACCATCAGGCCTTCATCAACTCTGTGTTCGCGGCTGTGGAGGTCTAATGGCAACCACACTCGAAGAACTGCAGGCGAACATTGAAGCCGCCGTCACGCCAGGGTATCGGCAAAAACTGCTTGCACGAGGCCAGGCCCGCGGAATGATTTGGCGAGCTGGGCTACTGCCTATCGACGCTCCCCACTTCAGCCCTGAACTATCCGAGGACCTGCTGTCCTTTGGGTACTCGCTGCTGCTGCATGGGCTGAGATACGTAGACCTAGGAGGCAATTTTTCGCTTGCGAGAGTGGCGTTTGAAGTAGCCGCCGAGTCCATTGAGGCAGTGGTATCACGTGGTGAGGTTGACGAAAATCGCGACTTTCACCGTCTGATAGCGGGCGGCGCTTATCACCTTGGTCGCTACTCGGCACGCGCCTACTCGATGCTGTTTGAAGGGCTGGGTCAGTCGAACCTGTCCATTGTCGAGCGCTGCTTGGCCCAACTCATGTTGCGAGACCTTGAAGGAGTCAATGCTGCGGTGTCGAACTGGTTCGAATCCGGCGTAGGCTCGGACAGCAGCCTCATCGCGGCATTCGATATGGGTATCGACGCAGAAGTCGGGGAAGAAGACGTCGAAGAGGGTGGCGTAATTGAGGCAATGACGCTGGCATTGGAGGGAAACTTCCTATCCGCAATGTCCCAGACATTACTCGCCTTGGAGCGAGGGGAGCAGTCTCTGATTTTGCAAGCCCAGGCACGGTTGCGAGAGGGCCTGTCCGTTGCAGGTGAGTTGAACCTGGTCAGTCAATGGTGGACTCACCGGCTGGCGATTCATATCATTGGCGGGCTTTGGGCTAGTAGCTTCCATGCGCTCTTACCGATTCAAGGGCCAGCCGGCGCAGACGTGGGCGATTGGGTGCACCTGCGCAAGCTGCTCATCGCGTCGCTCATGCGTCGTCGTCGGGCAGAGATTGAACTCTGGCCATCCCAGATAGATGCGGCGAAGCGCGTACTCGAATTTGAAGCCAATCTAGTGCTTTCATTGCCGACTAGCGCGGGAAAGACGCGCATTGCGGAGTTGTGCATCTTGGCCTGCCTTGCACGTGGAAAAAGGGTGGTCTTTGTGACCCCGCTTCGGGCGCTGTCGGCGCAGACCGAGGTGTCGCTACGGCGGACTTTCGGCCCGCTGGGTAAGACGGTGTCAAGCCTGTACGGCAGCATCGGCGCGAGCTCGAGTGATGTGGATGCGCTCAAGTCCCAGGACATTGTGGTTTCTACGCCCGAGAAGCTGGACTTCGCACTTCGAAGCGACCCTGAACTCCTGGATGACATCGGACTGGTTGTCTTAGATGAGGGCCATATGATTGGCCTGGGTGAACGTGAGGTCCGGTATGAGGCGCTGATTCAACGCCTTCTTAGGCGTGCTGATGCTGCCAGCAGGCGGATTATTTGTCTCTCGGCTATTTTGCCAGATGGCGACCAGCTAATAGATTTCACCGCATGGCTCACGTCCGACCGTGAAGATGGGCTTATTAAGAATGACTGGCGTCCGACTCGTTTACGATTTGGGGAAGTTGACTGGAATCCAGACAGTAAATTTGCGCAACTGAAAATCGTCGTTGGCGATGAGCGTCCTTTCGTTCCGAAGTTCGTTGTCGGTAAGACCTTAACCGCTAGAAAAAATGCAAAAGTCTACCCGGCATCCCAGACTGATTTGTGTATTCTCAGTGCCTGGCGATTGATTGAGGAGGGCCAGTCGGTCTTGGTCTTCTGTCCGCTCCGGGTGTCGGTCGTGCCCTTCGCTGAACGCATTATCCAGATGACTCAGCAAGGGCTCATCGTACCGATGCTGACCCCGCCTGCAGAAGTCTTGGCCTCAGCCCTCGCAGTTGGTGTCGAGTGGTTCGGACCGGACCACGATATTCTCAAGTGCCTGCGCATGGGGATTGCAGTGCATCACGGGGAATTGCCGACCCCATTCAGAAAAGAGGTAGAGCTTCTACTACGAGACGGAACGCTGAAGTTAACGGTTTCCTCTCCGACACTTGCACAAGGATTGAACCTTGCTGCAACGAGTTTGGTGTTTCACGGTCACGCCCGCCAAGGGGACAACATCGACGAATCTGAGTTTCGGAATGTCGTGGGTCGTGCGGGGCGCGCATATGTCGACATTGAGGGGCTGGTGCTGTATCCCATGTTCGATGACCATGAAAAACGTCGCACTGCATGGGCCAAGTTCATTGGGAGTACGAAGGGCCGAGAGATGGAAAGCGGTCTCCTGCAACTTCTCGTAGCACTCCTGGGGCGGATGGCGAGAAAACTGAACACTTTTGACATGAGTACAGTGCTTGACTATGTAGCCGGTCAGGGCGGGTGGGATTTTCCTGTCCTTCAGTTCGAGAGCCGATGGCTGGCAGACAGGGCTGCTGCGGAGTGGCCGCGCCATCTGTCCAGTCTCGATACGGCCATCTTCAGTTTGCTCGGCGATGCTCAAGTCGCAGACGAGGACGTTGAGGCGAAGCTTGATGAGGTACTGGCAGCTTCTCTTCTTATGCGCCGGCTCGCTCGACGAGATGATTCAACGCGCACTTGGTTGAAGAGCGGACTGAAAGCACGCGTGAAGTTCATCTGGTCCAATTCTTCCGCCTTGCAGCGTCGCGGTTACTTCCTTGCGGGCGTAGGCCTAGCCTCCGGCCAAGCACTCGATAACAAGGCGGAAGAACTTGAGTACTTACTGTTGAAAGCGAATTTGGCCGTGGACGAAGGAGATGTCGACGGGGCAATAGAGGCCATCGTCGGTTTTGCGGATATCGCATTCGAAATTTCGCCCTTTGCCCCAAAGGTTCTACCCGAAAACTGGAGGCAGGTTCTGGAGCTTTGGCTTAGAGGTGTACCAGTGCCGCACATAGACATCGAAGACCCTGATGACGCGGTCGTCTTGATTGAAGGTGCCTTTATCTACAACCTTCCGTGGGCCATGGAGGCTGTGCGGGTGAGGGCAGAGGCGCATCAGGACCTGTTCTCAGACGATGTCACCGTAGCCAACTATGGCAGTGCGCATGCAGTGGCAGCGATAGAAACTGGAACTCTATCGGTAGCTGCATCCACTCTCATCAAAGCCGGTTTTGCTTCCAGGCTAGGCGCCATCCACGCAGTCGCCGTTACGGCAGCCGATTTCGATTCACCAGCTGGGATGAGGGCTTGGCTTGCGTCCGCAGAAGTAAAGGCGCAACGAGATAACCCTACTTGGCCCACGGTGGAGTCGCATGAGCTATGGGTCGACTTCACCGCACCTCACGGTAGCGGATACACGACGCCTTGGTCGGCGACCGCATACACGGGTCCTGTTACTTGGCACGGTGTGCCCATGCCGCCAGACACCCCACTGAGACTGGGCGGCGGACCAGGCAAGGAAGATGCGATTTACACAGCAGACTTCAAGGAGGTCGGCAAGATTGGCTATGCGTTTAATCGGTCCGCTGTTGGCCTGTCTATTGCGACAGCCACGGGAGCTGCAAATGAGATTAGCTTTGAGTACATAGGTCCGAACGACTTGCTTGCTCTGGAGTAGGTCGCTTACGGTGCGTGAGATTACAGATTCTCACACTGGACAAGCGGACATACTACTGCGAGAAGCACACGGGAAGGACGTGCTCCTCGCGCGCGCTCAGCGACCTTGAGTTTTCACATATCTCGTGGCAAGGCTCTCGAGCGAGAAAGCGCTGCTGCGACCAATTCCCTCATAGAACTTTGACTGTGCGGGTGTCAGCAAGGGCACCGGCCGCAGGTCCTTTTGCGCGGGCAAGGCCTTACTCCCCGGGGGAGGGACTGCAGTGCTCGAGAGGGACGAATCACGATGAGTCATGTTGACAAGATATCACGAACAGGGATTCTCCGGAAGAACGCGGGATGGGTCTCAATAACGCCTGGCCAACTAACCGGATGGCTCCGCACACCCAAAGCAGTTGACCTTGGGTAAGCTGCCGGCAAACAGAGTTTGCACTTACGAGGCCGGGTTGGTGAACATGTGTCCGCGTTCGTGGAGGCGGACATCTGTTCACGCAATCTCACATTACAGTCACATGATGACGCGCCCTCGGTCGCCGTAGCCCATGGGCTCAACCTGCAGCGTAGCGAGCTGGTCGAGCAACGACTTGCGGCAGTTGAAGGAGCTATCCGACGACTGCATCCAGGCGCCGCGGTCTCGCTCGACCCAGGTTGTTCCGAAGGCGTCGCCTGCATCAAAGCCTGCGTTGAAAGCTCGGACGATATCCCCCTTCGGGTATACGGCG
>JBBKVU010000258.1:0-3977 GCA_037968595.1 Comamonas sp. | reverse complement strand
CGCCAAGGCCCCGGCAGTCGCTGCCGCCGCCGCAGGTGCTGCGGGCGTGGCAACGGTCGCGCTGGCGCTGACTCCCGACGAGCTGGCGATTGCCGAGCGCGTGCACACCGGCCGCATTGCCTGTGAACTGGGCGCCCACGTCAACGTGAACAAGCACCAGCAGCATGCCGGCCACTTCCAGGTCGACGGCAAGGGCTTCAAGTACGAAATGGTGCCCGTGGCCACGTCGACCGGCACGGTGCGTCTGGAAGACAAGGCCGCCGGCGCGGTCTGGCTGCAGATCGCCAACAAGTCCATGCTCATGAACCAGAAGCTGGGCCAGCGCCTGGCCGACGAATGCATGAGCCCCGAGCAGTTCCAGGTGGCCGAAGCCATCAAGAAGAACCCACCCCCGAGCGTGTTCGACCAGGCGACAGGCAGCAAATAAGCCGTCCCTGGGAGAGGCAGCACGCCGCCCCACTTTAGAAAACCATTGGAGAGAGAACCATGTTGAAAGCCTATCGCGATCATGTGGCCGAGCGCGCCGCGCTTGGCATTCCACCCCTGCCGCTGGATGCCAAGCAGGTCGCGGAACTGATCGAGCTGATCAAGAACCCACCCGTGGGTGAAGATGTCATCCTGCTGGACCTGCTGACCAACCGCGTACCCCCGGGCGTGGACGATGCAGCCAAGGTCAAGGCGTCGTTCCTCGCGGCGGTCGCGCATGGCGACATCGAATTGGCACTCATCTCCAAGGCCAAGGCCACCGAGCTGCTGGGCACCATGGTCGGTGGCTACAACGTCCATCCCCTGATCGAGCTGCTTGACGACGCCGATGTCGCCGACGTGGCCGCGAAGGCGCTGAAGAAGACGCTGCTGATGTTCGACTTCTTCAACGATGTCGAAACCAAGGCCAAGGCCGGCAACGTCAAGGCGCAGGAAGTGATGCAGAGCTGGGCCGAAGCCGAATGGTTCACCAGCCGCCCTGAAGTCGCGCAGAAGATCACCGTCACGGTGTTCAAGGTGCCCGGCGAAACCAATACCGACGACCTGTCGCCCGCGCCCGACGCCTGGAGCCGCCCCGACATTCCGCTGCACTACCTCGCCATGCTGAAGAACACGCGTGCCGACGCGGCGTTCGTGCCCGAGGAAGACGGCAAGCGCGGCCCCATGCAGTTCATCGAAAGCCTCAAGTCCAAGGGCCACACCGTGGCCTACGTGGGCGACGTGGTGGGCACGGGCTCGTCGCGCAAGTCGGCGACCAACTCGGTGATCTGGGCCACGGGCCAGGACATCCCCTTCGTTCCCAACAAGCGCTTCGGCGGTGTGACGCTGGGCGGCAAGATTGCGCCCATCTTCTTCAACACCCAGGAAGACTCGGGCTCGCTGCCCATCGAAGTCGATGTCTCCAAGCTTGAGATGGGCGACGTGATCGACATCTTTCCCTACCAGGGCAAGATCCTGCGCGACGGCGAAACCGTCGTTGAATTCCAGCTCAAGAGCGATGTGCTGCTGGACGAAGTGCGCGCTGGCGGCCGCATCAACCTGATCATCGGCCGCTCGCTGACGGCCAAGGCACGCGAGTCGCTGGGCCTGCCCGCATCGACGGTGTTCCGTCTGCCCCAGGCACCGGTTGCCACGCAGGCCGGTTTCACGGTTGCGCAGAAGATGGTTGGCCGCGCTGTCGGTCTGCCCGAAGGCCAGGGCGTGCGCCCCGGTACCTACTGCGAACCGCGCATGACCACCGTGGGCTCGCAAGACACCACGGGCCCGATGACGCGTGACGAGCTGAAGGACCTGGCCTGCCTGGGCTTCTCGGCCGACATGGTCATGCAGTCTTTCTGCCACACCGCCGCCTACCCCAAGTCGGTCGACGTCAAGACGCACCGCGAACTGCCGGCCTTCATCAGCAACCGCGGCGGCGTGTCCCTGCGTCCCGGCGACGGCGTGATCCACAGCTGGCTCAACCGCCTGCTGCTGCCCGACACCGTCGGCACCGGCGGCGACTCGCACACGCGTTTCCCCATCGGCATTTCCTTCCCCGCGGGTTCCGGCCTGGTCGCGTTCGGCGCGGCCACGGGCGTGATGCCTCTGGACATGCCCGAATCGGTGCTGGTGCGCTTCAAGGGTGAAATGCAGCCCGGCGTCACGCTGCGTGACCTGGTGCATGCGATTCCGCTGTACGCCATCAAGGCCGGTCTGCTGACCGTCGCCAAGGCCGGCAAGATCAACATCTTCTCGGGCCGCATTCTGGAAATCGAAGGCTTGCCAGACCTCAAGGTCGAACAGGCATTCGAGCTGTCCGACGCTTCGGCCGAACGTTCGGCCGCCGGCTGCACGATCAAGCTCAACACCGCGCCGGTGCAGGAATACCTGACCAGCAACGTGGTGCTGATGAAGAACATGATTGCCGAAGGCTACGCCGACAAGCGCACGCTGCAGCGCCGCATCGAGAAGGTCGAAGCCTGGCTGGCCAACCCCAGCCTGCTCGAAGCCGACAAGGACGCCGAATACGCCGCAGTGATCGAGATCGACCTGGCCGACATCAAGGAACCCATCGTCTGCTGCCCCAACGATCCCGATGACGCCAAGTTCCTGTCCGAAGTGGCCGGCACCAAGATCGACGAGTCCTTCCTCGGTTCGTGCATGACCAACATCGGCCACTTCCGCGCAGCCGCCAAGCTGCTCGGCGGCCAGCGCGACATTCCCGTCAAGATGTGGGTCGCTCCGCCGACCAAGATGGACGAGAGCGAGCTGATCAAGGAAGGCCACTACGCGGCGTTCGGTGCTTCCGGTGCGCGCACCGAAATGCCCGGCTGCTCGCTGTGCATGGGCAACCAGGCGCAGGTGCGCGAAGGCGCGACGGTGATCTCCACCTCGACCCGCAACTTCCCCAACCGCCTGGGCAAGAACACCAACGTCTACCTGGGTTCGGCCGAACTCGCGGCCATTGCTTCCAAGCTGGGCTACCTGCCTTCCAAGGAAGAGTACCTGCTGGCCATGGGCGTCATCGATGCCGACAAGGCCAGCGTCTACCGCTACATGAACTTCGACCAGATCGAAGAGTACGCGGAAGTCGCCAAGGGCGTGACCGCCTGATGCCACTGCCGCCGTTTGGCGGCAGGGCCTTGAGAAAACCCGCTTCGGCGGGTTTTTTTATGGCCGGACTGTGGTAGTTGCCTGGCTGCCGGCGCTGTGGCCTATGGCGCCCAGCATGCGCCGGCGCAGCAGGCCGCTGACCGGTCTGATCAGATACCAGTAGGGCGCAAACCTGCGTTGCGCCTCGGAATCGAGGCAGAACACGCGCGTCTCGGTGACCAGCCGGGTGTGCGTGGCGTCCAGCGGCTGGGCGACAAAGCTCAGCACCAGCTTGGCCGTGCCCGGCGCGTTGAAAGCCAAAAACGCGGGCCCGTCGGCAATGCGTTCCTGGCCGTAGTCGGTCTGCCAGAATTTTCCGGCCAGGCCCAGCACCAGTTCCTCGTTGCCGCGCTGCTCCAGCGGCGTGAAGTTGTCCATGCCGAACGATGGCTGGGGCGCGGCGCCGCGGCCTTGGAGCCGGTGCAGCAGGCGCATCGGCAGCTCGCGCGCGGCAATCGCGTATTTGAAAAGCGCGTCGCCGTCGGGCCGGTAGCTGCGCGCCGCGGCCATGACCTGGGCCTGGGGCGCGGCGATGTCCAGCGCATGGCGTTCGCTGAAGTGGTGCCGGGGCAGGTATTTCTCGTGCAGATGCATGCGGCGCTCGTGCTGTGTGGAATTCCCCATGTTACTGCGGCCATTGGCTGCGCTTTCGCGTATGCGACCTTGGCCCACAGCATTCGTCACACACACGGGGCACAATGGTTGCACAGCAATCAGGAGAGCCCCGATGAAACATGCGTTCGCCACCACGCTCAAGAACTTCAAGACGTCTTCCGGTGTGACCGGCAAGTTCTATTCCCTGCCCGCACTGGCCAAGCAATACCCTAGCGTGCAGCGCCTGCCGGTGTCGCTGCGCATCG
>JBBKVU010000257.1:0-7085 GCA_037968595.1 Comamonas sp. | reverse complement strand
CGGGCGCAGCGGGCGCAGCCTTGGCCGCGCCCGGGCGCTTGACAATGCGCTCGGCCGGTACCTCCACGGGCGGCGGCAGGTCGCTGTAGACCTTGCGGCCCTGCGCGTCCACCCACTGCCATTGCGCCAGCGCATGGGCGGAGAAAAGGCTGCTCGCGCAGAGCAGGACAAGCGTGAAAACGTTCATGGCGGCGGGTCTGGAATAGGGGAGGTCGGAGCAACGCAGCTGACCATCGGCGGAATCTTCGCACTTCCCACCCGGCCTGCCAAGGCCGGGACGGGAAAAAACCAGGCGCCGCCTGTAAGAATTGCTCTCACAGGTACAATCGTTTTTTTGGAGCTTTCACATGCGCCTTCTTGGTAAAGCACTGACCTTCGACGATGTGTTGCTGGTACCCGCTTACTCCCAAGTCCTGCCCAAGGACACGTCTCTCGCGACACGTTTTTCCCGCAATATTTCCCTGAACATTCCCCTGGTGTCCGCCGCGATGGACACCGTGACGGAAGCGCGCCTGGCAATCGCCATTGCGCAAGAGGGCGGTATCGGCATCATCCACAAGAACATGACGGCCCAGGAGCAGGCGGCCGAAGTGAACAAGGTCAAGCGCCATGAGTCCGGCGTCGTGATCGACCCCGTGGTCATCACTCCCGAGCACACTGTACTGCAGGTTCTGCAGTTGTCGGAAAACCTCGGCATTTCCGGTTTCCCGGTCTGCGACGGCGGCAAGGTTGTCGGCATCGTCACCAGCCGCGACGTGCGCTTTGAAACGCGCTACGACGTCAAGGTCAGCCAGATCATGACGCCGCGCGAAAAGCTGATCACCGTCAACGAAAAGGACGGCACGACGCCGGCCGAAGCCAAGGCGCTGCTCAACAAGCACAAGCTCGAACGCATTCTGGTCGTCAACGATGAATTCGAGCTCAAGGGCCTGATCACCGTCAAGGACATCAACAAGCAGACCACCTTCCCCAACGCCGCGCGCGACGCCGCCGTCCGACTGCGCGTGGGCGCTGCCGTGGGTGTGGGCGCCGGTACCGAAGAGCGCGTGGAACTGCTGGTCAAGGCCGGCGTCGACGCCATCATCGTCGACACCGCCCACGGCCACAGCCAGGGCGTGATCGAGCGCGTGCGCTGGGTCAAGCAGAACTACCCGCAAGTCGACGTGGTCGGCGGCAACATTGCCACCGGCGCGGCTGCGCTGGCACTGGTCGAAGCCGGCGCGGACGCCGTCAAGGTCGGCATCGGCCCGGGCTCCATCTGCACCACGCGCATCGTCGCCGGTGTGGGCGTGCCCCAGATCATGGCCATCGACAGCGTGGCCACGGCCCTGCTGGGCACGGGTGTGCCGCTGATCGCCGACGGCGGCGTGCGCTTCTCGGGCGACATCGCCAAGGCTCTGGCTGCCGGCGCATCGACCATCATGATGGGCGGCATGTTTGCCGGCACCGAGGAAGCTCCGGGCGAAGTCATCCTGTACCAGGGCCGCTCGTACAAGAGCTACCGCGGCATGGGCTCGATCGGCGCGATGCAGCAAGGCTCGGCCGACCGCTATTTCCAGGAATCGACCACCGGCAACCCGAACGCCGACAAGCTGGTTCCCGAAGGCATCGAAGGCCGCGTGCCCTACAAGGGCTCGATGGTTTCCATCGTCTACCAGATGGCCGGCGGCGTGCGCGCGGCCATGGGCTACTGCGGTTGCTCCAGCATCGAACAGATGAACAACCAGGCTGAATTTGTCGAGATCACGACGGCCGGCATCCGTGAAAGTCATGTCCATGACGTGCAGATCACCAAGGAAGCCCCGAACTATCGCGCCGACTAAAGTGGCTGAGTCCACCCAGCAAATCGAAGATTTGCGGTTGAGGCTAGGCGCTTTGCCGCAGACAGTGCGAATAGCACGGCAAGGCAAAGCAACGACGCATCAAGGGTGGAGCGAGCCACTTTAAAATCGGTTGATCGCCATCCAACGGCCCGATCCGCTGCGCAGGCAGGCAGGTCGGGCCTTGCCATTTTCCAGACCATGCAACACGACAAGATCCTCATCCTCGACTTCGGCTCCCAAGTCACCCAGCTGATTGCGCGCCGCGTGCGCGAAGCCCATGTCTACTGCGAAGTCCATCCCTGCGATGTGAGCAGCGACTGGGTGCGCGAGTTCGCCGCCGACGGCAAGCTCAAGGGGGTGATTCTTTCGGGCAGCCACGCCAGCGTCTATGAAGTCGACGACCGCGCGCCCGACGCGGTGTTCGAGCTGGGCGTTCCCGTGCTGGGCATCTGCTACGGCATGCAGACCATGGCCACCCAGCTGGGCGGCAAGGTCGAAGGCTCGAACAGCCGCGAATTCGGCTACGCCGAAGTCCGTGCCCACGGCCAGACCGAACTGCTCAAGGGCATTGAAGACTTCGCCACCGCCGAAGGCCACGGCATGCTCAAGGTCTGGATGAGCCACGGCGACAAGGTGACCCAGCTGCCCGAAGGCTTCAAGGTCATGTGCTCGACGCCGTCCTGCCCCATCGCCGGCATGGCCGACGAGGTGCGCCGCTTCTATGCCGTGCAGTTCCACCCCGAAGTCACGCACACCGTGCAGGGCCAGGCCATGCTCAACCGCTTCGTGCGCGACATCTGCGCCGCGTCGCCGGACTGGATCATGGGCGATTACATCGAGGAAGCCGTCGCCAAGATCCGCGAACAGGTCGGTGACGAGGAAGTCATCCTGGGCCTGTCGGGCGGCGTCGATTCGTCGGTGGCGGCCGCGCTGATCCACCGCGCCATCGGCGACCAGCTGACCTGCGTCTTCGTCGACCACGGCTTGCTGCGCCTGAACGAAGGCGATGCCGTGATGGAAATGTTCGAAGGCAAGCTGCACGCCAAGGTGGTGCGCGTCGACGCCGCCGACCTGTTCCTGGGCGAGCTGGCCGGCGTGTCCGAACCCGAGCAAAAGCGCAAGATCATCGGCCGCCTGTTTGTCGACGTCTTCAAGGCCGAAGCCAGCAAGCTCAAGGCCGCGAACGCCGGCAGCAAGGGCGCGACCTTTCTGGCCCAGGGCACCATCTACCCCGACGTGATCGAGTCGGGCGGCGCCAAGAGCAAGAAGGCCGTGACCATCAAGAGCCACCACAACGTGGGCGGCCTGCCCGAACAGCTGGGCCTCAAGCTGCTCGAACCCCTGCGCGACCTGTTCAAGGACGAAGTCCGCGAACTCGGCGTGGCCCTGGGCCTGCCGCGCAACATGGTCTACCGCCATCCGTTCCCCGGACCCGGCCTGGGCGTGCGCATCCTGGGCGAAGTGAAGAAGGAATACGCCGACCTGCTGCGCCGCGCCGACGCCATCTTCATCGAGGAACTCTACAACTTCACCGACGCCGCCACGGGCAAGAACTGGTACGAGCTGACCAGCCAGGCCTTCACCGTGTTCCTGCCCGTCAAGAGCGTGGGCGTGATGGGCGACGGCCGCACCTACGACTATGTTGTGGCCCTGCGCGCCGTGCAGACCAGCGACTTCATGACCGCCGACTGGGCCGAGCTGCCCTACGCGCTGCTGAAGAAGGTGTCCGGGCGCATCATCAATGAAGTGCGCGGCATCAACCGCGTTACCTACGATGTGTCGACCAAGCCGCCGGCGACCATCGAATGGGAGTGATCCCGCAATAGGAATTGACCGGAAATAACCGGAACAAAATCCACCTAAGCCCGCGTCACAGCGGGCTTTTTTTCGTCTATGTCTGGAAATAGCCGGAACTGCGGAGAACCAGCAAGAACGTTACAACTCATGGTTTATTCCATGGCATCGATCTGATGCGATACCATCGGTGCACCTCAATACCATCACCGTCACTGCACTGAGGTGCTGGTATTGAAATTTGCTAAGTTGTTGATTTATAAGGCGATAAAACGCTTTTGATGGTTCATTTTTTGGTGATGGTATTAAACGCGAATTCTGGAGACTTTCATGCTGACCGATACCAAGCTGCGCTCGCTCAAGCCAACGGGCAAGCTTTTCAAAGTTCCAGACCGTGACGGCTTGTATGCCGCAGTGACCCCAGCGGGGACGGTATCGTTTCGGTTTAACTACCGGCTGAACGGGCGCCAGGAAACGCTCACCTTGGGCCGATACGGTCCCGATGGCATTACGCTGGGTGAGGCGCGTGAAAAGCTGAACGAAGCCAAGAAGATGATTGCCGATGGGAAGTCACCGGCACGAGAAAAATCGAGGGAGAAGGCCCGGATTGATGCGGGTGAGACATTCGGCGCTTGGGCCGAAAAGTGGCTTGCGGTCCACCAGATGGCAGACAGCACACGGGACATGCGGCGTTCAGTCTATGTGCGGGACGTGAAGCCGAAGTTTGAGAAAGTGAAGCTGACGGAAATCACGCACGAGGACGTGCGATCGATGGCCGATACCATCGTTGCGCGCGGCGCGCCGGCGACGGCAATTCACGCGCGAGAAATCATGATGCTGGTATTCCGCTTCGCGATCATCAAAGGACAGCAGGTGTCGAATCCAGCGGATCTGGTATCCCCCACCAGCATCGCGAGGTTCACGCCGCGCGAGCGCGCGCTGGAGCCCGCTGAAATCAAACTGTTCTACCGGTACATGGAGCGCATCGGAACATCGCCCAGCATCCGGGCCGCCGCCCGCTTGCTGATGCTGACCATGCTGCGCAAAAGCGAGCTCACCAAAGGCGAATGGTCGGAAGTCAACTTCGTGGATGCCGTGTGGACAATCCCTGGCGATCGCATGAAAGGACGCAAGCCGCACCTGGTGTTTCTGTCGAACCAAGCGCTTGAAATCCTGGTTGCTCTCAAGACCATGGCAGGCGCCTCGCGGTTCATCATGCCGTCGCGATACGACATCGACAGCCCGATGAGCAGTGCCACGCTCAACCAGGTACTGACCCTCACCTACAAGCTGGCGCAGAAAGAAGGACACAAGCTGAGTAAGTTTGGCCCGCATGATCTGCGCCGCACGGCCAGCACGCTGCTGCATGAGGCCGGCTACAACACCGACTGGATCGAGAAGTCGCTGGCCCACGAGCAGAAGGGCGTGCGCGCCGTCTACAACAAAGCCGAGTACCGAGAGCAGCGGAAGGCGATGCTGCAGGATTGGGCAGACATGGTCGACCGCTGGGTGGCTCAGGAATGAGACACGCATGGTGCTGAGGCAGTGCCGACCGCGCGAGATGCGATCCATTCGTTTATCTCGTGCTCGACCCACGCCACGCTGCGCAGGCCGAGCACACGACGCTTGGGGAAAAGGCCTTTCTTTTCCAAGTTGAGGATGTGCCGGTCGGTATAGGGCACCCGGGCCAGCAGCGCCTTGCGGCGAATGAGGGTGATGGGAGGGGGGGCGGTTGTTGCCATGATGGTCACTTTATGCGGTTGAGCCATGTGAAGTGCGGTGGATTGCCCGCGGCGTTGTAGGTGTCCCAGAGCGCTTGCCCTTGCGGGCAGCGCGCCTGCTTGCCGGGCGCGGCGCCGGCGGCAATGCACTGGGGGCAGTTGATGTGGTGGAGCTGGTAGGCCTTGTCGGCCTGTTCCCAGGTGCTGGCGCTGGTCGTCATCGTGGCCAACTGCGGCGCTTTTGGAGATACATGGGGATGAGGCGCGCGAACTGCCGCGACAGCTCCGGCAAAAGCCGAAGCTCCAGCATTTCTGGCGTCAATGTGTGAAGAGCCTGTTCAGAGATCGAATATGCCCAGGTGCCATCGGCAAGTTGGACCCGGCAGTGCAGCTCGCGGCTGTGAGGGAGTTCATCGACGTTGGTCAGCAGCAGTTGCATGCACTGGATTTGCACAGTGGCCGACTCGAAATCAGTGGCGCGCGAGAACGTGCTGCAGTCCATCGGGAGAAGTGGGGCGGCATTAAACGAAGTCGCTCCCTTAGCCGGGCGAATGCGAGATTCCACTGCCGGCAGTGCAACGCTTTCACCAAGAATGTGGCGCGCCTCGCGCATTGCCTTGCTCAGCGCGCTCTTTTGCTCCGACACATAGCTCAGCAGGCCTTTGTTCATTTCGAGTGCTTGTTGCAGGTTTTGCACTTCCTGCTGTAGCGTGTCGACCTTCTCGCGAGCGCGTCGCCGCTGATTGCGGCCGAATCGTTGTGCCATGGGCACCTCCAAAAAAGAAGCCCCGCTCGATGGCGGGGCTGGGGTTGGTGGGGTGGCTGTGGCTAATTGATGCCGAGCTTGCTCTCGAATTCGCGGACGACCGTGGTGAAGTCAATGAGCTTGCCCATGTCGCAGTCCTCCAGGCCGTTTTCGCTGGCCCACCATTTGTGGATCTGCTCAGGCGTCAGCGGCTTGAGCTCCTGCGCGGCTTGTGGCCGAGGTGCTGCAGCGAGCATGGCTGCATAGGCTGCGTGATTCTTTGTCGTCTGTTCTTTGCTGATCCTTGGCATGTCTCCAGCTATCAGCGATCGCAATCGCTGGCTCCACCGGTACGGCCTGCCATCCTGGCGGCACGCGGCCCATGGCCAGCACCTGGGCTGCGGTGTAGAGGTCGTGGTCGCCTGTGACAGGCTCCGCGTCAGCGCCTTGGTTTACTCGGAACAGATCGCCTGCATAGATCTCGGCCACTGGTTTCATGCTCGCAGGCAGTGCGCGCGCTGCTTGCAGCTCAGCATTCAGGCGGTCTATTTCATTTGCTGCGCTGGTGCACGCCCGTTCGTCCAGCGCGTCCCATGCGTGCCCAGTTCGATAGTTCATCGCCATGGCACGCAAGACTGATGCGGCGGCAATGCCGCTTGGAAACTCCGCGCGGCTCTGTTGGTCTTGTGCTGTCACTCCCATGGGTTCTCTCCTGTGACTTGGACGAATGCGGCCTTCAATTCACCCACCACTTCCGGGATCTGCCCGCGCAGGCAGGTGACGTGAATGCTTGCTGGAAGCGGCAGCGCGAGTGAATGCGCCAGCGCGTCCAGCCTGTCGATTGCTTGGCCCAGTGCTTCGCGGCTTTGGTCTTGAGCTGTGGTCATCGGGTGGTTCCTTGCTGCGCCGCGGCGCGCTCTGCAATGTGTTTCTCTCGGACGCTCCATGGGTCGAAGATGGCGCCGTCCTCGCATTCCAGCCACGCGACCGCAACATGGTTGA
>JBBKVU010000256.1:0-5652 GCA_037968595.1 Comamonas sp. | reverse complement strand
GTTTTCTTCGATGTCCACGACCTGGAGGCGGTCGATGGGCTGGCCCGCGAGGGGGCCGTCAGGCAAGGGCATGCGGAATTATTTACAGGAATTGATGCACGCATCATATATTTCCCGCGCCCACGGCAACCGCTTCGCACGCATAAAGATATGCGAAAAACAAGCCACCTGGATTTGCGTATCGAGATCAAATCCAGCGCAAGCTTCCCGTTTTTTGAAGCGAACTTTCAGGCCGCCTCCTGTCGCCAGCAGGCGCGAGACACATGACCGGCAAGACACGCAGGGATTTCCTCAAACTCGGCTACTTTCATTTCACCGACGGCTTCCACTCGGCCGGCTGGCGCCTGCCCCGGGCCGTGAGCTACGCCAGCATCTTCGAAGCCCATCGCCAGGCCGCCGCAGTGGCCCAGGCCGCGGCCTTCGATGTCTTCTTTCTTGGCGACTCGCTTGACACCTCGCTGGGAGAAAGCGGCTCGCGCCTGCGCCGGCTCGATCCCGTCGCCATGCTGTCGGCGCTTGCCGCGACGACCCAGGGCCTGGGCTTGGTCGCGACCATGTCGACCACCTACAGCGCGCCCTATATCGTCGCCCGGCAGATCGGCTCGCTCGATCAGATCAGCAACGGCCGCGCGGGCTGGAACGTGGTGACTTCGTATTCGGCCGGCGTGTCCGAGAACTTCAACAAGCATGCGCTGCCGCCGCACGACCAGCGCTACGCCCTGGCCGAGGAATTCGTCGACGTGGTGCGCGGGCTGTGGGACAGCTTCGAAGACGGCGCTTTCATTCGCGACAAGGCCAGCGGGCAGTTTGTCGACCCGCAGCGCGTGCATGCGCTCCATCACCAGGGAACGCACTACCAGGTGCGCGGCCCGATTCCGGTGCCGCGCAGCCCCCAGGGCCAGCCGGTGCTGGTGCAGGCGGGCTCGTCGGCCGCGGGCATGCAGCTGGGCGCGCGCGTGGGCGAGCTGATCTTCACGCGCCAAGCTACGCTTGACGGCGCCGTGGCATTCCGCCGCGGATTCCATGGCGCGCTGGCCGACTTCGGCCGCGCAGCCACCGATGTGATCGTCATGCCCGGCGTGCTTCCCGTGATTGGCGCCACCGAAGCCCAGGCGCGCGCGCTGGTGCGGCAGATGGACGAAGCCATCGATCTGGAACACGGGCTGTTCGTGCTGGGCAACCAGCTGGGGCTTGATCTTTCCCACCTGCGCTTTGACGACGAACTGCCCGAACTGCGTGCGGCGGCCAACGGCCAGCGCAGCGTCGAGGCCATTTTGGCGGGCCTGCGCAAGCGTGGCCCGCTCACAGTGGCTGCAGCGGCGCGCTACTTTGGCGGCATGCGCGGTCATATCGAGTTGGTCGGCGATGCCGAACAGGTGGCCCAGGGCCTGATCGATCTGTTTGACGCCGGCGCGGGCGACGGCTTCAACATCATTCCACCCTTCATGCCGGGCGGGCTCGGCGATTTCGCCGAGCAGGTGGTGCCCATTTTGCGCCGGCGCGGCTATTTGCCCGCGGGCTATGCGGGCGAGACGCTGCGCGAGAATCTGGGGCTGGCGGTGCCGGAGTCGCGTTTTAGCCGCTAAAAAACGCGGCTTGGAGCGATGTGTCATCCCTCATGCCTGGAGCGCAGGCCGTCCGCCCTTCGACGGGCTCAGGGCGAGCGGGGAACGGGTGAACGGGAAACCGATGAGCAGGCGAACGGGCGAACGGGCAGGAGAGGGTTGCGTGCAATGCACGGGGCTGGGCGGCGCGATTGTGCGGCCTGCGCCAGCAACATATCCCGCATGAATATATGCGGAATCGGTCGTTGCGAGAACCGCCGACGGCTCTTGAAAATGGGCAACAACTTCCACTTTTTCTGGCCGCAATGACTTCCTCCGTTTCCCGTCGCCGCCTGCTGCTGGCCGGCGCAGGCGCCGCCTCACTGGCCGCAGTACAGCCTCTGGCGCACGCCGCCAATGCCGCCAATGGCTACCCGCAGCGCGCGCTGCATCTGGTCAGCCCCTATCCGCCCGGCGGCACCAACGACCTGGTGGCGCGGGTCACGGGGCGCGAACTGGCGGCGGTGCTGGGCCAGCCGGTGATCGTCGACAACCGCGGCGGTGCGGGGGGCACCGTGGGCACCAACGCCGTGGTGCAGGTCACGCCCGACGGCTATACGGTGCTTAACGCCTCCAGCGGCAACCTGACCTCGGCGCCGCAGGTGATAGGCGCGCCCTACGACCCGGTGAACGACTTGATACCCGTGGGTTTTCTCGGCCATGTGCGCTTTGTCTTCGCGGTCCACCCGTCGGTGCCGGCGCGCACCTTGCCCGAGCTGATCGCCTACGCGCGCGCCAATCCCGGCAAGATCAACTACGGCACCGCGGGCAATGGCACGGGCGGCCACATCGCGGGCGAATATTTGCGCCAGCGCACCGGCATCGACATCGTGCATGTGCCCTACCGCGGCTCGGCGCTGGCCGTCAACGACGCGATCGCCGGCCATGTGCAGCTGGTGCTCGATCCGCTGGCCGGCCAGTATGTGCGCGACGGCCGCCTGCGCGGCCTGGCCTATAGCGGTGCGCGTTCGGCGCCCGATCTGCCGGGCGTGCCCAGCATTGACGAAGCCGGCGTTCCGAAGTGGGAAGCCACCAATTTCTTTCTTGCCGCCGTGCCGCGCAACACGCCCAAGCCGGTCGTGGACGCGCTGGTCAAGGCTTATGCCGAAATCGCGGCCAAGCCTGCCGTGGTCAAGGAGTTGCAGGGCCTGGGCGTGGAAATCCTGCCGCTCAGGCAGCAGCAGATCGCCGATCTGATCAAGGCCGAGATCGGCTTGAACAACCGCGTGATCGAAGCCGCGCAGATCCGCTCATGAGCCCGGCCGAACAAGCGCTGGCTGCAGAAGTCACCCATGCGCTGCAACTGCTGCGCGACGCGCCCGCGGACTGGGTGGCGCCGCGCGCCGGCACCGACCACGACGTGTTCATTGTCGGCGGCGGCCAAAGCGGCCTGGCCATAGGCCTGGCATTGCGGCGCGCCGGCATAGGGCGTATCTCCACCATCGACCAGGCAAGCCCAGGCAGCGAAGGCGTATGGTCGACGGTGGCACGCATGCCCACGCTGCGCACCGCCAAGGAGCTGACCGGCCCCGAATCGGGCATTGCCGCGCTGAGCTTTCAGGCCTGGTACGAGGCCACGCAGGGCGCCGCGGCCTATTCCGCGCTCGAGCGCATTCCGCGCCTGGCCTGGGCCGGCTATCTGCGCTGGTTCCGCCAGGCCAGCGGCGCCGTGCTGCGCAACGACACGCGGCTGCTGGACATCGCGCCCTTGCCCGGCCTGGGCCTGCAGCTCACGCTGCGCGCACCCGATGGGCAGATCCTCACCGAAGTCACGCGCAAGCTGGTGCTGTCCACGGGCGTCAACGGCTGCGGCAGGCCGCGCATTCCCGAACAGGTCAAGCAGGCGCTTGCGCCCGCGCTGTACTCGCACACCCACCAGGCCTTGCCCGACCTGGCCGGCAAACGCGTGGCAGTGCTGGGCGCCGGCGCCTCGGCCTTTGATGCCGCCGCCACGGCGCTGGAGCAGGGCGCCGAGCAAGTGCACCTGTTTGCGCGTCGCCCCGACCTGGCGCGCGTCAGTCGCATGAAGACCTTCTCGCATGTCGGGGCCTTCGAGTTCTTTCATGCGCTGCCCGATGCCGACCGCTGGCAGCTGATGCGCAGCTACCGCGAAAGCGGCGGCGCGCCGCCACGCCACGCGGTGCTGCGCGCGGCGGCGTTCGAGAACTTCCATCTGCATCTGGGCAGCCGCTGGAACGCGCTGCGCGAGCAGGGCGAACAACTGGTGATAGACGCCGCCGACGGGCGCTTTGTCTTTGACCATCTGGTGCTGGGCACGGGCTATGCGGTGGATCTGGCCGCGCGGCCCGAACTCGCGCGCATCGCGCCGCAGATCGCCACCTGGGGCGGGCGCTACCAGCCCGACTGGGGCGCGCCCGACGATGAGCTGGGCCGTCATCCGTATCTCGACGCGGGCTTTGCCTTCACCGAAGCGCAGTCGGGCAGCGCGCCCTGGCTGGCCGATATCCATTGCCTGGGTGCGCCCGCCATGGCCAGCCACGGCCGGCCCGTGGGCGACACCGGCAGCCTCAAGCACAACGTGCCGCGGCTGGTGTCGGCCATTGGCCGCGATCTGTTTGTCGCCGACCGGGCCTGGCAGCTCGAGCACCTGCAGCGCGTGGCGGCCGATGATCTCGATGGCAGCGAGTATGCCGAGCGGGTCTGGACGGCGCAGGCCGAAGCCAGCGCCGAAAACTGAGGCCAGGCCCGGGAAACCGGGCCCGCGCTCAGTGCAGCAACTGGTCCGTTGCGGGCTCGACGCGCAGATGCAGGATGGTGAAGTACAGCGTCACATCGCCTTGCTGGTCGATGAAGGTGCCCAGGGCGCGCTGCAGGCGGCCGGCGATGCACAGGCATTCCATGGCCTCGGGGCGTGCGCCCTGGATGCGCGCCGTGGTCAGCAGGGCCAGCTGGTTCTCGCGGCCGAACGCATGCACCGCTTCAAGTGCCTGGCCATGCTGGCGGGGAATCGCCTCGTTGGCCCAGCTCCACAGGAAGCTGCCTTCGGCGTCGCTGCTGGTGCCGACCAGGCAGACCGTTGCCAGCACCGGGCCGAGCGCGCCGTCGAGCGTCAATGTGGCGCTGTCCAGGTCCCAGTGGTATTTGGGCGAGCCTTCCAGCCCGAATTCACGCTGCCATAGGGCAT
This sequence comes from Comamonas sp., assembly GCA_037968595.1. Classification (GTDB taxonomy): domain Bacteria; phylum Pseudomonadota; class Gammaproteobacteria; order Burkholderiales; family Burkholderiaceae_C; genus Comamonas. Next base: position 903 of record JBBKVU010000256.1, on the reverse strand, counting down.
TGCCGGCCATCATGGATTCCACGGCCTCGCGGCTCCAGGCGTTCCAGTCGGTGGGGTGTTGCGCTTTACTCATTCCAGGTCCATTCAATTTTCTGGTCGCCATTGTCATTCAAGACCCGTTGTCCACGCCCGGCGCCAGCTCCACTGAATAGAACAGCCGCCGCAGCTCGGCATCGTCCGAATGCACGCTGGCGCGCACCTGCTGGGCAAAGTGCGCCAGGAAGCGTTGGGCGGCCAGCGTGGGCGTCTGGTTGCTGCGGCGGATGATGCCCACGGTGCGCGGCGCGAACTGCTCGCGCAGCTGCAGCGCCACCATGCTGCCGCGCAGCGAGGCGGTCTCGGCCAGCGGCCAGGGGCAGAAAGTCAGCATGTCGGTCTTTTGCACCAGCGTCAGCATCAGCGAGGCCGATTGGGCCAGGTGGATGTGGTGGCGCGGCACGGCCGCGCCGTGCTGGGTGAACAGCTGCTCCATCAGCTCCTTCTCGCCGCCCGGGCCGAAGTTCAGCACCCAGTCCGCGTCCAGCAGCTCGTGGATGGATGCGGCGCCCGCGCGCGGGTGGCCGGCGCGCGCCAGCACCGTGGCCTCGTAGGTGAACAGCGGCGTGGACTGCAGGCCCTGCATCTCCTCGGGCGCGGCAATGCGCCCGATCATCAGGTCGAGGCTGCCTTCGTGCAGCTTGGGATAGGACAGGGCGGAAATGCCGTCAAACAGCTCCAGCTGCACATGCGGCATCTCGGCGCAAAACGGCGGCAGCACGCGCGCCAGCAGCGTCTGCGCGACCCAGGGCGTGATGCCTATCGACAGGCGCTGCGGCGCGCCCGCATCGCGGTGGCGCGCCAGGTCCTGCTCGGCCTGGTGCATCTGCTCGAGAATGCGCTGCGCATGCTGCACCAGGCCGAGCA
>JBBKVU010000255.1:0-2593 GCA_037968595.1 Comamonas sp. | reverse complement strand
CGACAAAGCCCAGGTCCAGAAGACCGGCAAAACCGACCACGATGTTCAGGCCCAGGCCCCAGCATCACGTAGATCATCGCCACGCTGGCGATGATCTACGTGATGCTGGGCCTGGGCCTGAACATCGTGGTCGGTTTTGCCGGTCTTCTGGACCTGGGCTTTGTCGGCTTCTACGCGGTAGGCGCCTATACCTACGCGCTGCTGTTCCACTGGGCCGGCTGGAGCTTCTGGGAGGCGCTGCCCCTGGCCGGCGCCGTGGCCGCGATGTTCGGCTTCGTGCTGGGCTTTCCGGTGCTGCGGCTGCGCGGCGACTACCTGGCCATCGTCACGCTGGGCTTTGGCGAAATCATCCGGCTGCTGCTGATCAATCTCACCAGCCTCACCGGCGGGCCCGACGGCATCTCGGGCATTCCCAAGCCCACGGTGTTCGGGCTGGAACTCACGCGCAGCCCCAGCAGCGAAGGCGGCACCACCTTCCACCAGTTCTTCGGCATAGAGTTCCAGTCGCTGCACATGGTGATTGCGCTGTACCTGATGGCGCTGACGCTGGCCCTGGTCACGCTGTGGATCTCGAGCCGGCTGATACGCATGCCCATAGGCCGGGCCTGGGAAGCGCTGCGCGAGGACGAGATCGCCAGCCGCTCGCTGGGCCTGCATCCCATGAAGATCAAGCTGTCGGCGTTCACTCTGGGGGCGATGTTCGCCGGCCTGGGCGGCGCGTTCTTTGCTGCGCGCCAGGGCATAGTCAACCCCGAATCGTTCACCTTCATCGAGTCGGCGCTCATCCTGGCCATCGTCGTGCTCGGCGGCATGGGCTCGCAGCTGGGCGTGATTGTTGCCGCCATCCTGCTCACCGTGCTGCCCGAATTGGCGCGCGAGTTTTCCGAGTACCGGATGCTGATCTTCGGTCTGGTGATGATTCTGATGATGGTCTGGCGCCCGCAGGGCCTGCTGCCGATGAAGCGCCACCATCTGGAGGTCGGGCCATGAGCGCGCCGCTGCTTGAAGTCGAGGCGCTGAGCATGCGCTTTGGCGGCCTGCTGGCCGTCGACGGCGTGGGTTTTGCGCTGCAGCCGCGCGAAGTGTTTGCCATCATCGGCCCGAACGGCGCGGGCAAGACCACGGTGTTCAACTGCATCAGCGGCTTCTACCAGCCGAGCGCGGGCCGCATCGCGCTGGGCGGGCGCAGCATTGCCGGCGTGGGCAGCCACAACGTGGCGCGCCGCGGCGTGGTGCGCACCTTCCAGAACGTGCGGCTGTTCAAGACGATGACGGCGCTGGAAAACCTGCTCGTGGCCCAGCACCGCCAGATGCGCACCTCGTTTCTTGCCGGCCTGTTCAACACCGCGGGCTACCGGCGCGCCGAGCAACAGGCGCTGGACAACGCGCTGCACTGGCTGGACTACATGGGCTTGCGCGCCTACGCCAACCGGCCCGCGGGCAATCTGGCCTATGGCCACCAGCGGCGGCTTGAAATCGCGCGCTGCATGATCACCAAACCGCAGGTGCTGATGCTCGACGAGCCCGCCGCGGGACTGAACCCGCAGGAAAAGAAGGACCTGCAGCAGCTGATAGACAAGCTGCGCCAGCAGCACGATGTCGCGGTGCTGCTGATAGAGCACGACATGGGGCTGGTCATGGGTGTCTCGGAGCGCATCCTGGTCATGGAATACGGCAAGCCGATCGCCACGGGCACGCCCGAGGCCATACGCCACGACGAACGGGTCATCAAGGCCTATCTGGGAGAGGCCTGATGGCGGCAATGCTGCAACTTGAAAACGTGTTCACGCACTACGGCGCGATCTGCGCGGTCAACGACGTGAGCCTTGAAGTCCACCCGGGCGAGATCGTGACGCTGATAGGCTGCAACGGCGCGGGCAAGACCTCGCTGCTGATGACGCTGTGCGGCACGCCGCGCGCCAGCAGCGGCCGCGTGGTCTACGAAGGCGAGGACATCACGCAGCTGCCCACGCACCTGATCATGCGCAAGGGCATTGCAATCTCGCCCGAAGGCCGGCGCGTCTTCCCCCACCTCACGGTGGCCGAGAACCTGATGATGGGCGGCTTCTTTCTGGACAAGGAGCGCATCCGCGACGGCATGGAGCATGTGTACGGCCTTTTCCCGCGGCTGCGCGAGCGCGCCCAGCAGCGCGCGGCCACCATGTCGGGCGGCGAGCAACAGATGCTGGCCATAGGCCGGGCGCTGATGTCCAAGCCGCGCCTGCTGCTCATGGACGAGCCCACGCTGGGCCTGGCACCGCTGATCATTGCCCAGATCTTCGAGATCATCCAGACGATTCGCGCCGCCGGCGTCACGGTGTTCCTGGTCGAGCAGAACGCCAACCGCGCGCTGCAGATTGCCGACCGCGGCTATGTGCTTGAAACCGGGCGCGTGGTGCTGCAGGACACCGGCGCCAATCTGCTGCGCAATGATGCGGTGCGGGCGGCTTATCTGGGGGCCTAGGTGGGGCGGGGGCGCCAAGGCGCCTGCACCGCCTCAGCCGGCGCGACGTAGGCAGTCGGGCGCCTGGTTGTTTGACGCTGCAATACCGGCCCTTCGACAGGCTCAGGGCGAACGGCGAAATCCGTTCAT
>JBBKVU010000254.1:0-5422 GCA_037968595.1 Comamonas sp. | reverse complement strand
ACTCCATGCTCACCGAGCCCGGCACCTCCAGCCACACCAGGCGTGTGCGCTCGGTGATGCGCGCCGCGAGATCGGCCGTATCCATGGGGTCGTAATACTGGTGCGTGATGCCCCACTGCACCAACTCGGCCTCGGCCAGAGACTTGTTCGGGCCATACGCGTTATCGGGAATCAGCACTTCGTCACCGGCCTTGAGCAGCGCCAGCGACACGCAGGCAATGGCGGCCAATCCGCTGGGCACCAGCAGGCACTGCTTGCCGCCTTCAAGCGTGCACAGCCGCTCTTCCAACTGGTAGGTGGTGGGCGTGCCGTGCAGGCCGTAGGTGTAGCTGCTCTTGTCGAGCCAGCGGCGCTCGCGCATTGCCGCCACATTGGGAAACACCACCGTGGATGCCTTGTGTACCGCGGGCAGCAACGACACGAAGTCGGCCGGAGGCTGATAGGAATGGTGGACCAGTTCGGTCGTCAGATCGTATGCGGCTTGTTTCATGGGCCTATGGTAGCGCCGTGCGCACCGGCTTGAGATGCGGCAAAGCCACCGACCAGCGGTGGCTCGCAGGAACTAGGCCTGAATACGCGAGCGGCGGGACACGGTCTTGCCGTGTCCGCTTGGCTCGGGTTACTTGGGCTGGACAGTCAACAGGTTGTTGACCGCGACCACGCCTTTGACACCCTTGGCCAGGTCTTCGGCGCGGCTCTTGGCGCTGTCGCTGGGCGCCGTGCCGTTGAGCGTCACGGCGCCGCCCTTGGTGTCGACATTGATCTGCAGTGCGCTCAGTTCGCTGTCCTTGACCAGCGCGGCCTTGATTTCTGCCGTGGTCGCGGCATCGCCGACGGCGTCAGCGGCGTTGCTGGCGGCATTGCTGGTGGCGTCGCCCATCTTGGCTGCGCCTTCCTCGATGCGCGCACCCGCCGACTTCGTCGCCTCTTCGGCACGCCGCTGGGCGTCGCCGGCGGCTTGCTCGGTGCGAGCGACGGCGGAGTCAAGCTGCTGGCCGGCAGTCTTGTCTTCGTTCTTGCCGCAGGCGGCCAGACCCAGCGCCAGAGCGCTGATGGCGAGAATCGAGAGAATGCGTTGACGTGGCTGGATCATGTTGGTTTCCCCTTGTGGCAAGGCGGGCCCTGCGTGTTGTTCGTGAGGAAAATGTAACCGGCAGGCTGCATGCCGCGCCGTGGGAAGCAGCCGACGCAGACGTAGGACGACCGCCCTACTCTGCACCAGCCATCGCGCTGCAGCACAATGCTGCCCATGCTTCAATTTGCCCGCTGGTTTCCATTTCTCGCCTGGCCCCGCCCGACTTCCGCCCTGCTGCTTGGAGAATTCTGGGCCGGAATGACGGTCGGTCTGATGCTGCTGCCCCAGGGCGTGGCCTATGCAGCGCTTGCGGGCATGCCGCTGGTGACCGGCATTTATGCCTCGCTGATCCCGGCGCTGATCGCCGTGCTCTGGAGCGCATCGCCCAGGCTGGGCGTGGGCCCGACCGCGCTGACCAGCCTGCTCATCGGTGCCTCGCTGCTGGGAATGGCCGAACCGGGCAGCGCCCACTGGGTCAATCTCGCGGTCTGGATCGCCCTGCTGTCGGGCCTGCTTCAATGCGCTCTGGGGGCGCTGCGCGCCGGCTGGCTGCTCAATCTCGTGACCTCGCCCGTGCTCAACGGCTTCACCCAGGCCGCGGGCATCCTCATCCTGGCCTCGCAACTGCCCGCGCTGCTGGGCTTGCGCACCACCTGGAATGCGTTTTTCTCGGCCCCGTCCCTGCACCATTTCGATCTGCGCGCCGCGGCCTTCGGCCTGGGCGGCGTGGCGCTGCTGCTGGTGCTCAAGCGCTGGCGCGCGGGTTTTCCCGCGGCCATGGTGGTTGCCGGCCTGGCCGGTGTGCTGAGCTGGGCGCTGGGCTTTGCCGACAGCGGCGGCGACGTGGTCGGCACCCTGCCCGCGGGACTGCCCACGCTGCACTGGCCGCAATGGCTGGACAGCGGCGAGTTTGCGGCCTTGATCATGCCGGTGCTGGTGATTTCGCTGGTCAGCTTTCTGGAAACCGCATCCAGCGCCCAGGCCGAGCACCAGAGCGCGGGCACGCGCTGGAACGAAAACCAGGACCTGCTGGCCCAGGGCATGGCCAAGATCAGCGCCGGGCTGTGTGGCAGTTTCGCGACCAGCGCCTCCTTCTCCCGATCCGCCGTCAACTTGATGGCCGGGGCGCGCACCGGCTGGGCAACGGTGTTTGCCATCGGCTTCGTGTTCATCGTGCTGCTGTGGCTGACGCCGGCGCTCTACCATGTGCCGCAGTCGGCGCTGGCAGCGATTGTCGTCACGGCCGTTCTCAATCTGATCAAGCCGCAGACCATGTTCCGCTTGTGGCGCATTTCCCGCACCGAAGCCTGCATAGGCCTGGCCACCTGCGCGCTCACGCTGGCCACGGCGCCGCGGCTGTACTGGGGGGTGCTGGCGGGCATCGTCATGGCGCTTTGCCACTTCCTCTACCAGCGCCTGCATCCGCGCATCATCGAGGCCGGGCTGCACGGCGACGGCAGCCTGCGCGATCGCCATCTGTGGCAACTGCCTGCGCTGGCCCAGGGGGTGCTGGTGCTGCGCATGGATGCCGAGCTCGATTTCGCCTCGGCGCGCGCGCTCGAGCAGCGCATTGCAGACCATCTGGGCGCGCACCCGGAACTGCTGCATATTTGCCTGCTGGCCCAGCCCATCAACCGTATCGACATTACGGGAATCGAGACTTTCAAGCGAATCCGTGGTCTGCTGCGCCTGCGTGGTGGCACACTGCATGTCAGTGGGCTCAAGCTGCCGGTGGAAAATAGCTTGCAACGCGCGGGCGCATTGGCGCCCGGTGCCGATCTGGCGCTGTACCGCACCGACGGCGACGCTTTGGCGGCGCTGCAAACTCTCACTGCCACGCAGACACCGCTGCAGGGCTGATACACTCTCGTAACACTGATTTGCAATTTGTGACCGGTTCCGCGACCTATCAATCTGTCTTCTTGCGCGATCTGCGCTTGTCTACGGCCCACAGCCTGGTAACCCAGTCTGGTGCGCCGGGACTGGTGCTGCCCAACGAGACTCCCACCCGCTACCTTCAGGCAGTGATTGATGGACTGTGCGACCTTTCCTTGCGCGATCCACTGACGGGCCTGGCAAACCGCCGTCACTTTCGCTCCGTGCTCGAGCGCGAAATCGACCGGATGGCCCGATCCGGCGAAGCCGCATTGCTGCTGATGCTCGACATCGACCATTTCAAGAAGATCAACGACACCCACGGCCATATCGTGGGCGACATGGTGCTGCAATCCGTGGCCCGCACCCTGCTGGGCTGCGTGCGGCCCATGGACACCCTGGCGCGCTATGGCGGCGAGGAATTCGCCATCGTGCTGCCCTCGTGCCAGTCCGCGTTTGGCAGCTCGATTGCCGAGCGCATACGCGAAGCGGTCGAGTCGACCATCATCCGCGTCTCCCCAGCCCTGGACCTGAGCGTTTCCGTGAGCATTGGCGGCGCCTATGCCCTGCAATGGATACGCAGCACCACGCAACTGTGGATCGAGCGCGCGGACAACCAGCTCTATCAGGCAAAATCCGCTGGCCGAAACCGTATCTGCATCGAAGAGCAACCCGACAGCACCGTGAGTGCAGAAGAAAAAAGCATGTTGTTTGGCCCCCTGTCCATGTATCTTCATCCGAATGAAGCAGATCAATCGAACGTGATCCGGGACTATCCCACGGGCACGACGGACGCGGGCCGTTGAAAGCAGTGCGATGAGCGACGCCGTGCTACCTTCCCACCCTGCCATTCCGACGAACACTCCGATGGGTGAAGCGGTGCGCGCGCGCCCGCAGCATCGGGCCAAGATCATTGCCATCACCAGTGGCAAGGGGGGTGTCGGCAAGACTTTTGTCTCCGCCAATCTGGCCGCCGCGCTGACGCGCCACGGCCTCAAGGTGCTGGTGCTGGACGCCGACCTGGGGCTGGCCAACCTCGACGTGGTGCTCAACCTTTATCCCAAGATCACGCTGCATGACGTGTTCACCGGCAAGGCCGCGCTAGAAGACGCGCTGCTTGCCGGTCCGGGCGGCTTCTCGGTGCTGCTGGCCGGCTCGGGCATGGTCGAATACTCCCACCTCACGCCCGAAATCCGCGCCAAGTTCCTCGAAGTGGTCGAGACCATGGCGCCGCGCTTCGACATCGTGCTGCTCGATACCGGTGCCGGCATTTCCGATGTGGTGCTGTTTTCCGTCTCGATGGCCGACGAGGTGATGATTGTCGCCACGCCCGAACCCACATCGCTGACCGACGCCTATGCGGCCATCAAGGTGCTTGCCACCCAGCAAAAACGCCAGCACATGCGCCTGATCATCAACCAGGCGGTGCGCGCCGGCGACGGCCGGGCGATCACCGGGCAGCTGCAGCAGGTGCTCAACCGCTTCGTGACCACGGCCGAGGGCCAGCCTCTGCGGCTGATCCACATGGGCGACATTCCCGCCGACCCGGCGGTGCGCGATTCGGTCATGCGCCGGCAACTGCTGCTGCAAGCCACTCCAGGCTGTGCGGCTGCGCTGTCGGTTGCACAATTGGCCAACAAAATCAAATCGATGCTGGCGGCCTGACCGGCCGCGCGTCGCAACGGCCTGGCTCCAGGCTTTTACCCGTGACCGAAATTCTCAATATTTCCTGCTACAAATTTGTGGCATTGCCCGACGCGCCGGCGCTGCGCGAGACCTTGCTGGCACGCGCACTGGCCGCCGAACTCAAGGGCACCATCCTGCTGGCCGAGGAAGGCATCAATTTCTTTCTCGCCGGCCCGGCCGCGCAAGTACACGGCTTTGTCGATGCGCTGCGCGCGGATGAACGCTTTGCCGACCTCGCGCCCAAGGAAAGCTGGTCCAGCGAGGTGCCGTTTCGCAAGATGCTGGTCAAGATCAAGCGCGAGATCATCCGCATGGACCGCCCGGCCATCAAGCCGGCCCATGGCCGCGCGCCCTCGGTCAGCCCCGCGCGGCTGCGCCAGTGGCTGGAACAGGGCCATGACGATGAAGGCCGACCCGTGGTCACTCTGGACACCCGCAACGACTTCGAAGTCGACGCCGGCGCGTTCGAGTCGGCCATAGACTGGCGCATTGCCAAGTTCACGGAATTTCCCGCAGCGCTGCGGTCGAATCAGGCCGAGCTTGAAGGCAAGACCGTGGTCAGCTATTGCACCGGCGGCATACGCTGCGAGAAGGCCGCGATCCTGATGCGCGAGCAAGGGCTGGAGCATGTGTACCAGCTTGAAGGCGGCATTCTCAAGTATTTCGAGGAAACCGACGGCGCCCACTACCGTGGCGGCTGTTTCGTGTTTGACGAACGCCGGGTGCTGGACCCGGCGCTCGACACCGTGCCCGCCAGCGAGCTGCCGCCGTCGGCCGGCTGAGGCC
>JBBKVU010000253.1:0-4789 GCA_037968595.1 Comamonas sp. | reverse complement strand
CCGCCGCGCTGCGCGCCACAGGCTGGCAACGCTGAGGTCGTGGCGCTCAGTTCTCGAGCGTGATCTTGAACGCCTTGATCAGCGAGCCCCAGCGCACCGGCTCGTCGGCGACGATCTTGTCGAACTCCTTGCCGTGCGTACCCGCGGGAACATAGCCCAGGCTGATCAGGCGCTGGCGCACTTCGGGCACGCGCAGCGCGGCGGCAGCGGCCTTGCCCCAGGTCGCGACCTGTTCGTCGGAAGTGTTGACCGAGGTGACGAAGGCAATCCAGCCGACCAGCTCGTTCATTGCCGGATAGCCCTGCTCGCCGAACGTGGGCACGTCGGGGAAGCCTTCGGAGCGGCTGGGTCCGGTCACGGCCAGCGCGCGCAGCTTGCCGTCCTTGCCCAGGTGCTGGCCGGCGACGCCGAAGTCGGCAACCACCGAGTCCACCTGGCTGCCCAGCAGATCGTTGATCGCCGGCGCCGTGCCCTTGTAGGGCACATGCACCTGCTTGAGGCCGGCGGCGTTGTTGAAGGCTTCGCCCGCGACATGGCTGGACGTGCCCGCGCCGTAGGAGCCGAAGGTCTGCGGCTTGCGCTTGGAAAGCGCGACAAACTCGGCCAGCGTCTTGGCGGGATGGTTCTTGTTGACCAGCAGCACGAAAGGCGTGACGCCCAGCTGCACCACCGGCTTGATGCCGTTGACGCTGTCGTAGGGCACCTTCATCAGATGCGGCACCACGGCCAGCGTGGAGCCCAGCACCAGGCCGAACGTCGGGTTGCCGGCCGGCGCGCGAATCACTTCGCCCAGCGCCAGCGTTCCCGAGGCACCGGGCTTGTTCTCGGCAACGATGGTGACATTCAGCGTCTTGCTCATTTCATTGGCGACGGCGCGGCCAATGGTGTCGGAGCCGCCGCCGGGAGCCAGCGGCAGCAGCATGCGCACCGGCTTGCCCGATTGGGCCAGCGACAGCCCGGACACCGCCACCATGCCGGCGGCGGCCACCATCTTCAGAACATTGCGCTTGGAATTCATGTCTTGTCTCCTGCTTGTAATGGGTAAATGCCGAAGTCGGCGCCTCAGGCGCGCTCGGCAATGAGCTGCTGCGTGGACAGGCAGGCCTCGCGGTACTGCTGCGCCAGGCCGGCAATGAAAACGCCTGCGGGCTGGATCTCGCTGAGCACGCCAATGCCGTGGCCGCAGCCCCAGATGTCCTTCCAGGCCTTGGGCTTGCCCGCGGCCCAGTTCATCTGGCTGACATCGCCCACCGGCAGGTTGTCGGGATCGAGGCCGGCGCGCGCCATCGACGGCTTGAGGTAGTTGCCGTGCACGCCGGTGATCAGGTTGGTGTAGACCACGTCATTGGCCGCGCTGTCGACGATCATCTGCTTGTGGCCTTCGACGGCGTTGGCTTCCTGCGTGGCAATGAAGGCCGAGCCCATATAGGCCAGGTCGGCGCCCATGACCTGGGCCGTGAGAATGGCGCGGCCGCTGGAGATCGAGCCCGACAGCGCCAGCGGGCCGTCAAACCACTGGCGGATTTCCTGCAGCAGCGCAAACGGCGACTGCGCGCCCGCATGGCCGCCCGCGCCGGCCGCCACCGCGATCAGGCCGTCGGCGCCCTTCTCTATGGCTTTCTTCGCGAACTTGTTGTCGAGCACGTCGTGCAGCACGATGCCGCCCCAGGCGTGCACCGCCTCGTTGATTTCCCTGCGCGCGCCCAGCGACGAGATGACGATGGGCACCTTGAAGCGCGCGCAGACTTCCATGTCGTGGTCCAACCGGTCATTGCTCTTGTGCACGATCTGGTTGACCGCAAACGGCGCCGCAGGCTGGTCGGGATTCTGGCGGTCGTATTCCGCGAGTTCGGAGGTGATGCGCTCGAGCCAGACTTCAAGCTGGTCGGCGGGCCGCGCATTGAGCGCCGGAAACGAGCCCACGATGCCGGCCTTGCACTGCGCAATGACCAGATCGGGCGTGGAGATGATGAACAGCGGCGCGGCAATCAGCGGCAGGCGCAGCTTGTCTTTGAGCGTGGAAGGCAAGGCCATGGAAAGTCCTGATGAAATCGGTTTCAGATGCGGCGATCGACGCCGGCCCAATAGGGTTCGCGCAGCAGGCGCTTGAAGATCTTGCCGGTGTCCTCGCGCGGCAGGCTGTCGTGAAAGGTGATGGTCTGCGGGATCTTGTAGTTGGCGATCTTCTCGCGCAGGCGCTGGCGTATCGTGTCCGCCGCCAGCGTGCTGCCCTCCCTGAGCTGCACTGCCGCGGCCATGGACTCGCCGAACTCGGCGTCGGGAATGCCGAACACCGCGACGTCGCTGACTTCAGGCATGGTCAGAATGCTGGCCTCGACTTCGGCGGGATAGATGTTCACGCCGCCCGAAATCACCATGTCCGACTTGCGGTCGCAGATGAACAGGTAGCCGTCGTCATCGATGAAGCCCATGTCGCCCAGCGTCACCAGGCCGTCGCGGCTGATGCTCTGGCGGTCGTCCGCGCGGCCTATATAGGTGAAGTCGGGCATGGCGGGCTGGCGCACATAGATCAGGCCGATCTCGCCGCGCGCCAGCTCCTGGCCGTCGTCGCCGACGATGGACAGCTGCGCGCTGCCCAGCGCGCGACCCGCGGAGCCGGGCTTGGCCAGCCATTCCTCGGCGGTGATGAAGGTGGTGTAGCCGGCCTCGCTAGAGCCATAGGCTTCGGTGATGGTCGGCCCGAACCAGTCGATCATGCGCAGCTTGAGTTCGCGCGCGCAGGGCGAACCCGTCGACGACACCTGCTGCAGCGAAGACAGGTCGTAGGCCGCGCGCACTTCGGCGGGCAGCGCCAGCAGGCGCTGGTACATCGTCGGCACGAGGTAGGCATGGGTCACACGGTGATCGTCGATCAGCTGCAGCGTGCGCTCGGGCTTGAAGCTGGGCTCGAGCACCAGGGTCGCGCCCATGGCGCAGGCGTGCGACACAAACGACATGGTCGCGCTGTGGTACATCGGCGCGCTCAGCAGCGCCACCGATTCGGGCGTGGTGCCATAGACCGCCTGCGCGACCTTGACCGCTTCGGCGTCGACCTGGGCGCGCACTTCGGGCGCGACCGGCAGGCGGCGCACGCCCTTGGGCTTGCCCGTGGTGCCCGAGGTGTAGACCACTGCGTTGAAGGGAAAGCGCTTGCTTTCGGGCAGCATCTCACCCAGCTGGCCCAGCGCCGGCCAGTCCTGGCTGGCCACGTGGTCGGCATCTTCGTGCAGCGGTGCAACCAGCAGCGCCACGCCTTCGGGCACGCCGGCGCGAATCGTGTCGACCAGGTCTTCGTGCACCACCAGTGCCTGGGCGCCGCTGTCCTTGAGCAGGAACTCCACCTCGCCGGCCTTGAAGTGCCAGTTGAGCGACACCAGGTAGACGCCTGCGCGCTTGCAGGCAATCACGGTGGCCACATAGCTGGGGCTGTTCTTGAGCATCACCGCCACGGTGCCGCCCTCTTTCACGCCCAGCGCCTGCAGGCTGCGCGACACACGGTCGGCCAAAAGCGCGAGCGCCGCTTTGCTCCAGTGCTGATTTCCAAAGACCAGGGAAGGGACCATTTCTCTCTCCGAACTCGCCACGACGCGCAAACTGAACAGTGTTCAATTTAACCGATAGGATGTGTTGCGCCCAGGCTTGAGATGCTAGGGACTACCCTTGGTTTCGCGGCAAAGAAGACAGCCGTTGTCTCCGACATGACTAGACTCGGCTGACACCAGAGTGTGAAGAGGATGGAATGAAGATCGAAAGCTCCAGCGCACCCGCCGTCAAACCCCAGGGGCAATGGCACCACGGCAATCTGCGCGAATCCCTGGTGCAATGGGGCGTTGCGCTGCTGCGTGAAGTCAGCCTCGACCAGCTGAGCCTGCGGCAGATCGCCAAGTCGGCAGGCGTCTCGGTAGGCGCGCCCTCGCACCACTTCGGCGACAAGGACGGCTTGCTTGCAGCCATGGCCGCGCAGGGCTTTCGGGAGCTGATCGCGCTGCGCCGCAGCTATCTGGCCAAGCTGCCGGCCGACGACCAGCAAGGCCGCATGCACGCGCTGGTGCGCGGCTATGTGGAGTTCGCCCAGTCCAACGGCTCGCTGTTCGAGCTGATGCTGGGCCCCGGCCTGGGCAACCGCGAGAAGTACCCCGAACTGGTCGAGCAGGGCCGGGCCTCGTACCTGCTGTTCTGCGAGATCGCCCAGCCCCTGCTGCCGCCGCCCGACCAATGCGCAATGCCGCATGCGGACGCGCTGCAGATGCTCTGGTCGTCGATACACGGCCTGGCCATCTTGCGCGTGCACCGCCGCCCGGCGCCGATGAAGGCCAGCCGCTCGCGCACGCTGGACCACCAGGTGGAGACCATGACGCAGTTCTGCCTGGCGGCGATTGCGGGGCTGAGAATTCCCTGAGGCCCCCCAGCGGCCAACTCCCCGGCTCGCTCACCGCGCGCGCACCAGCTCCTGCAGCGCATCGACGGCGTACTCCAGGCTTTCCCAGGGCGTGTCGTAGCCGGGCGAAAACCGCAGCAGGGCATCGACGCCGCGCGCCTGCATGTCCCAGGGCGTGAATGCCATCGGGCTGATCGCGGCTTCGACGCCGCGCTGCAGCAGGCCCTGGTGCAGCGCCGCCGCGCCATGGCTGGCGCAGGTGAAGGTAACGATGCCCGACGCGCCCTGCGCGCCCGCACGCAGCACCTGGACGCCGGGCAGCGCATCGAGCCGCTCGCGCAGCCAGTCGGCGCGCTGCTGGATCTGCGCCTGGATGTGGTCCATACCCACGGCGGCCCACTCGGCAACCGC
>JBBKVU010000252.1:0-3951 GCA_037968595.1 Comamonas sp. | reverse complement strand
GGCCGCTCGGAACAGGCGGCCAGCGCCAGACAGGCGACGGCCGTGATGGCCGAGCGCTTCAGGAGCAAGGCGCGCAGCAAGGGCCGGCGCATGTATCTATGGGATTTCATGGTGTCCAGGTGATGAATTCGGGCAAATACATGCGCTCGGGGCTGCCTGGTTTGCAAGCCGTCAATCAGAACGCGAACTCGGCCGTGAGGTCGACGCGCCGGCCTTCGCCGGGATAGGCTTGCGCAGACCTGGCGTTGGACACGGCCGAGTAGGTGTAGAGCTTGTCGCTCAGGTTGCGCAGCGCCAGGCGGTAGGTGCTGCGTGGCTGCGGGCGCCAGCTCAGCGCCGCGTCCCATACCGTGTAGCCGCCGCTGGTGGCCGTGTTGGCGTTGTCGGCAAAGCGCCGGCCCACCGCGCGTGCGCCCAGCGAGGCCTGCCAGCGGCCCAGGCTGCCCTGCGTGCTGTAGTGGGCCCACAGGTTGGCGGTGTGGCGCGCCACATTCGGCGGGCGCTTGCCGGACCGATCGGCGCCGCCGGCTTCCATCAATTCGTCATATTTGGCATCGACCAGGGCGTAATTCCCTTCCACGCGCCACTGAGGCGACAGGTTCAGCACGCTGCTCAGCTCCAGACCCTGGGAATGCTGCTTGCCGCCTTGAATCGACAACTGGCTATTGTTAGGGTCGCGGGTGATGATGTCCGTTTTCTCGATGCGGTAGGCCGCTGCCGTCCATTCGCCCTGGCCTTGGGCGAATTGCTGCTTGAGGCCCACTTCGATCTGGCGCGCCGTGGTCAGTTTGTAGTCGCGGTTGGCGAGGTTCAAGGTCAGCACATTGGTGACCGGGTCGTGGCCTTGCGAGACCTGGCCGTAGAGGCTGGTGCGCGTGTCGAGCTTGTGCGTCAGGCCCAGACGCCACGCCGTGCCGCCCAGGGTCTTGCCAAACGAGCCGCTGCCGAGCAAGTCGTTGCGCGTGAAGTCCGTCAGGTCGCGGCGAATGCCGGCCAGCAGCAGCCAGCGCTCGCCCAGCGTCCAGGCGTCCTCGGCATAGAAGTCGTGCGTCCTGGCCTCGGTGGCGAAGCGCGGCACCATGGCGCTGGGGCTGTACCAGGGCACGGGGCGCAGATCGGCAACCGGGCTGGTCACCGTGCGGCTGTCCGAGTTGCCTGCATAGCGGAACGTGGCGCGGCTTGCCTCCCAACCCAGCACCAGCTGGTGGGCAGCGGCATTGATCCTGGACTCCAGACGGTTGCCGGTCTGCTCCAGATCGTGGGACAGCTCCAGGTAGTCGCCGCGGCCAATGGTCTGGGCCACGGGATCGTAGCGGTAGGCTTCGATGTTGCGCCAGTAGCGGTCGGCCTTGAAGTGGTAGAGCTCGTTGCTCACCGCGAGCCAGTCGTTGACCTGGTACTGCATGCGGCCGCGCACGCGCTTGTCCTTGATGCGGATATCGCTGTCGGCAGTGTTGAAGTTGCGGCCCAGCAGCTCGGGCACGATGCTGCCGTTGACAGTCGGGGTGCCGAAGTAGCGCGCCGGCTTTTCGTCGCTCACATCGGCCAGCAGTTCAAGGCGCAGCGCTGCCGTGGGCTGCCAGCGCAGTGTGCTCAGCAGCTTGCCGCCGCTGGCGCGGGCCATCTCGTGCTCGCCGTTGGTGTAGTGGCCGTAGGCGTCGACACGGTAGCTCAGGGTCTCGCCCAGCGCGCCGCCCATGCCCAGGCCCAGCTTGGCCGCGCCATGCGAGCCCGCCCCCAGCAGCACTTCACGCAGCGTTTCTCGCGTGGGCTGCTTGCGCACGACATTGGCCGTCGCGCCTGTCGTGCCCGTGCCGTAGACGATGGAGGCCGGACCGCGCAGCACTTCCACGCGCTCGTAGCCCCAGCTGTTGGCGGGGTAGGGCGTGGTGCTGGAGGCTACCCCCAGGCGAACGCCGTCTTCGGCAATGCCCACGGAGTTGGTACCCGTGAAACCGCGGGTGCTGAAGGACAGGCTGTTGTAGCCGGTGGCCGACAGCGGCGTCATGCCCACGGTGCGGCCAATGATGTCGGCCATGCGGCTGTCTCCGCGGGCCTGCCAGGTCTGTTCGTCCACATGCTCCAGGCTGGCCGGCAGATCGATCGTGGCCAGGCCGGTGCGGCTGCCCGAAGTGGTTTTCTGCGCCAGGCCCAGCCGGGCTTGGGCGCTGTCCGTCACGTGGACGGTGGGAAGCTGGGCTGGAACGGACGCGCTGTCAGCGGGCTGTGCGGCCATGGCCAGTGCCGCTGGGTACCAGGCCGATCAAGGCGGCAGGCAAGGTGAAGTGATTCATTGTGGTCAGTCGATGCTGACCGCCTGCCTGCTGGTGACGAGCGCATGCCGCAGCATGGGGTATCCCTGCCGCTGGCTGGTTGCCGTCACGCTGCTCCCCGCAGACGGTCGTTGCAAATGCCGGCGACGGAGTTCAGCCCGTATCGCGCAGCGCTCAACAGGCCGGTATCCGGGCTGACAGATGGCCAAAAGCCTGCCGCTCGCCTTCCCAGTGCTGCCGCGCACCCCCTGCGGGGCCACGTAAAGCACCAGTGACTGGCTCCTGCTGCGCAAGAGCCTTGAGTCGGATTGATCTGTTTACCGTTGCGGGGGCAGCCAGGGCATTGCACCCTGTTCCCGTTTAACCCGGGGTTGAACCCCCGAGCACCTGTTGCACAAATTGAGCAGGGATTCTCGGCACATCAGACATGCCGAAAATCCCTCTTCAATTCGCTGCGCAGTATAGCGCGCAGCCACACGGCCTGGTTGCTGCGCCGCCCGGGTTGACATGCCGGGCGAGCGCCTTGCGCGCCGTGCAGCAATGGCGGCGGGCGCGGAAAAACCGGGCAGGCAGGGGTCCACGCCCGCCCGGCTGTGAGCCCCGCTCAGGCGAACTCTATGCCCGTGGCCGCCAGGCCCACCAGATCGATGCGTGTGGCGTTGAGTTCCACATTGCCGGCCAGCACCGCCAGCTCGCCGCCGGTCATGCCCTGGGTCATCATGTCGACAAACGGCTGCAGCTGCTCCGGCGTCGCCGCGCTGCCCACGACGTTGGTCCACAGCAGCTGCGTCACCTGGCCGGCGGTCTGGGCTCCGAGCAGCTGCAGGCCCAGCTGTGCCAGGCTTTGCGCGCTCACGCCCGCATCCAGCGCGCGAAGCACTTCGCCCACCAGCGGCTTGTTGTCCAGGAACGCTGCGCCGGCCACGGCCCCAATCAGCTTCGCGGCCTGGCCTGCATGTCCGTCCAAGTCCAGCGCCACTTGCGTGTCTTCCAGAGTCAAGCGCTCCACGTTGACCAGTTCGAGCATCGCGCCGTCGGTCATGCGCTGCAGCGTGAAGCCTGCGTCGCTGGCCTCGATATGCAGCTGCGCAAAGCTGGCCGGGAAAACCACGGTGTCTGTGCCCGCGCCGCCATCCACGGTCCAGGCCAGGCCCGGGCTCGGGGTGAAGCTGTTGTCGCCGGCATCGCCGATGTAGGCTGTCTCGCGCTGCGCATCCACGCGGATCGCGCCCGCGCCCGACATGCCGTCAAGCAGCTGCTCTGCCGTCCTGCCGCCGGCCTGCTGTGGGTACACCTGGGCAAACAGGTCCGCGACCTGCAGGGCTGTCTGGCCGGCGAGCGTCTGGATCACCGCGCCTTCGGACGGCGTCAGATCGCGCTCCATCCATCGCTGGAACAAAAAGGCTGCGGCTTCTTCGGCCTCGCTGTGCGCCACCGTGAGACTTGGGCCGGTCGCAAAGCGCACCTGCTCCACATCGACCAGCCAGTCGGAGACGCCGCTGGCGTTATGGGTCAGCTTGACGCCCGCGCCGTCGAGCGTGATCGTGTAGTCGCTGCGCTTGCCTTCCTGGAGGGCGACATCAAAGCCCGTGCCGCCGTTGAGGCGGTCGCTGCCCGAGCCGCCCGACAGCAGGTCGTTGCCCGCACCGCCAAACACGATGTCGTCGCCGGCGTCGCC
>JBBKVU010000251.1:0-6111 GCA_037968595.1 Comamonas sp. | reverse complement strand
GCGCAGAGTGGCGGGCAGGGGCATGGGGGCTTCAGGGTATTTCCTGGCTTGGGAAAGCTGCGGAGATTGACGAGTTCGCATCAAAAGACCCGCGCGGCGAAAAGCCAGGAACCAACGGGTGAAAACCGTTCGTGGTGAGCTTGTCGAACCATGAACGGCCCGTCCTCATGCCTTGAGCGCAGGCGGTTCATCCTTCGACGAGCTCAGGACGAAGTGGATTTTGCGGCCAGCTGTTGCTTGTAGATGCGTTGCGAGACCTTGGCTCGCTTGCTTAACGCTGACCGAGCGGTGTTCTGGAAGTTACGCCGCATTCGGGAGCTGGGCGCACCGCAAGCCTGGCCGGCGCGGCAAATCGGCTACATTACCTGACCTTCGGTTCCGCAAGGACATGGGCCCGGCCAGCCGGCGCATGAGGGAATCCAGTGGTGAGCGGATTGCAAGATCTGGCCGCCGATGAAATGGAACTGCCCCCGCAACTGTAGGCAACGAGCGAGCGTGCCATACGCCACTGAACGCAAGTTTGGGAAGGCGGCGCGCCCGCGATGACTTGCCAGTCAGGAGACCTGCCGAAGAGCGAATCAATCATTGCCGGCGGGGTGTCCGGGAAGTGAACAATTTCTCGTCAAACCCGGATTTGCCGCGCCCTTGCCCGCGCGGCGAAAGCGCGGCTTCGCGGTCTTGCTCTCTTCCAGAATATCGCTGCCCATTCTGGAAAGACCGTTGCCATGCCTGTCCGCCGCCTTGCCTTTTCCACACTCGCCGCCCTGCTGGCCGGCGCCGCCTTCTCCGCGAGCGCCACCGAATATCCGCTGCAGCTGCACAACTGCGGCCATACGCTCAAGTTCGACAAGGCGCCCGCATCGGCAGTTACCATTGGCCAGGCCGGCACCGAAATGCTCTATGCGCTGGGTCTGGGCGACAAGGTCGCGGGCACCTCGCTGTGGTTCAACGCCGTGCTGCCGCAGTTCAAGGCCGTCAACGACAAGGTGACGCGCCTGGCCGACAACGACCCGAGCTTCGAGTCCGTGATCGGCAAGCGCCCGGCGCTGGTCGTGTCGCAGTTCGAATGGATGGTCGGCAAGGAAGGCGTGGTCGGCACGCGCGAGCAGTTCCATGACCTGCGCATCGCCACCTACGCCATGCCTTCGGACTGCGAAGGCAAGAACAACCTGAGCGGCTCCGACGGCACGCGCACCGCGGCCTATGACGTCAACGCGCTGTACAAGAGCGTGCGGCAGCTGGCGCAGATCTTCGACGTCGAAGCGCGCGGCAAGGCCCTGGTCGACGAGCTGACGCAGCGCCAGGCCCAGGCCGTGGCCCAGCTCAAGTCGTCGAAGCTGCAGAACGTTTCGGCCGCGCTGTGGTTCTCCAGCGCCGATCTGGCGATCGATCCCTACATGGCGGGCCAGAAAGGCGTGGCCGGCTACATGCTGCAGACCCTGGGCCTGCGCAATATCGTGACCTCGGCCGAGGAATGGCCCACCGTGGGCTGGGAAACCATTGCCAAGGCCAACCCCTCGATCCTCATCATCGCCCGCATGGACCGCCGCCGCTTTCCGGCCGACGACTACCGCAAGAAGCTCGAGTTCCTGAAGAAGGACCCGGTGACCCAGCACATGGATGCGGTGAAGAACAACCGCATCGTGATCGTCGATGCCGACGCGCTGCAAGGCTCGATCCGCATGGTGGACGGCATCGAGCAGATTGCCCAGGCGGCCTTCAAGCTGCAAGCCGCGGCGCGCTGATACGGCAGTTGCCGCATTTCTTCTGCATGCCCGTGACCCTGTTCTCGTCCCTTCCCCTGCTGCGCCCGTTGCTGCTGACCACCGCGGCGCTGGCCGTTCTCGCCGTCGCCGTGCTGCTCGGGGTGGCGATAGGCGAGACCAGCCTGTCGCCGACCGTCGTCTGGCAGGTGCTGGCCAACCAGCTGGGCGGCGCGCATTACCCGGTCGATCCCATAGACCAGGGCATTGTCTGGAACTACCGGCTGGCGCGCGCGCTGGTGGCCGCAAGCTGCGGCGCGGGGCTGGCGATCTCGGGCGTGATACTGCAGTCGCTGCTGCGCAATGCGCTGGCCGAGCCGTATCTGCTGGGGATATCCGCGGGCGCATCGACGGGCGCGGTGCTGGTGTCGGTGGCCGGCCTGGGCGCGGGCGCGATCTCCATGACCACGGGCGCGTTCTTCGGCGCGGTCTGCGCGTTCGCGCTGGTCGCCTTGCTCGCCCATGCCGCGGGCAGCGGCGGGCTGCGCAACAGTGCGCAGATCGTGCTGGCCGGCATAGCGGGCTCGCAGCTGTTCAATGCCTTGACCTCGCTGATCATCACCAAGTCGGGCAGCGCCGAGCAGGCGCGCGGCATCATGTTCTGGCTGCTGGGCAATCTGAGCGGCGTGCGCTGGAGCGACACCTTGTTGACGACAAGCATTGCCGTCGCCGGCATTGTCGTGTGCCTGTGGCATGCACGCGCGCTTGACGCATTCACGTTCGGCAGCGAATCCGCGGCGGCGCTGGGCGTTGCCGTGCGCCGCGTGCAGCTGGTGCTGCTGCTGGTCGCGGCGCTGATCACCGCGGTGATGGTGTCCATCGTCGGCGCTATCGGCTTTGTCGGCCTGGTGATTCCGCATGCGGCGCGCTTCATGGTGGGCGTGCGGCACCGGCGGCTGATTCCGGCGAGCGCGCTGATAGGTGCGGTGTTCCTGATTGCCGCCGATGTGATTTCGCGCACGCTGATACCGGGACAGGTCTTGCCCATCGGAGTGATCACGGCCCTGGTCGGCGCGCCGGTGTTTGCCGGCATCCTGCTCAAGGGCCGCGGAGGCCGGGCATGAGGGCGGCGGCCGCGCTGCAGGCGCGCGAAATGGGCTGGGCCTCGCGCAGTGCGCGTATCGTCGAGCGCGTCAGCCTCGATGTGCAGCCCGGTGAGATGCTGGGGCTCATAGGCCCCAACGGTTCGGGCAAGTCGACGGTGTTGCGCTTGCTCTCGGGCATTCTCGTGCCCACGCAAGGCGAGGTGCTGCTCGAAGGCCGGTTGCTGCATGCCCTGCCCAGGCGAGCGCTGGCGCGCAAGCTGGCGTTTGTCTCGCAGATGGCCGACACCCAGGATGCGATCGATGTCTGGGACGCTGTGGAGCTGGGGCGCACGCCCTGGCTGTCGGCGCTGCAGCCGCTGTCGGCCGAAGACGGCCGCATCGTGCGCGAGGCGCTGGCCGCCGTGGGCCTGGAACACAAGCAGCGCAGCGCCTGGAGCACGCTGTCGGGCGGCGAGCGCCAGCGCGTGCACATTGCGCGCGCGCTGGCCCAGCAGCCTGGCCTGCTGCTGCTCGACGAACCCACCAACCACCTCGATATCCACCAGCAGCTGTCGCTGATGCAGCTGGTGCGCGCCTTGCCCATCACCAAGGTGGTGGCGCTGCACGATCTCAACCAGGCGCTGGCCTGCGACCGGCTGGCCGTGATGTGCGCCGGCCGGCTCGTGGCCCAGGGCACACCGCGCGAGATTCTCACGCCCGCGCTGCTGCAGGACATTTTCAAGGTACAGGTCGCCGAACTGGTCGATCCCCAGGACGGCGCGCGTGTGCTGCGTTTCAAACCTCTGGATTCCTCTTTTCCATGAACTTTCTTATGCTTGCCCGCCTGGGCGCGGTCGTTCTGAGCCTGGCCGCCACCAGCGCGGCCTGGGCCGAAACCTATGAAGTCAAGATGCTCAACCGCGGCGCGCTCGGCCCCATGGTCTACGAGCCTGAGTTCATAAAGCTCAAGCCCGGCGACAAGCTCAAGTTTCTCGCCAGCAGCAGCGGCCACGACGCGGTCTCCATCGAAGGCATGCTGCCCGCGGGTGCCCAGCCGTTCAAGGGCAAGATCAACGAGGAGATCGAGGTCACGTTCACCGAAGCGGGCATCTACGGCATCAAATGCCTGCCGCATTACGCCATGGGCATGGTGATGCTGGTGCAGGTGGGCGAAGCGCCGCTGTCCACGCTCGCCATCCCGGCCGCCGCGCCCGAGCGCGCGCAAAAGCGCTTTCAGGAAATCGCCGCGCGCGCGGCGCGCTGATCACCATGCAAATCGCCACATTTCGCGTTGGCGCCTGCGGCGCTGCCCTGTTGTCCATTTGCGGAACGGCCCTGGCCGGCGCACAGGACAACGCCACCGACTTTGCGACCGGCTCCAGCCTGAAGCTGCAAAACCGCTATGTGTTCGAACAGCTGGCCTACCGTAACGGCAGCAGCTTTCGCGCGACCAATGGCGAGCGCGGCCGGACCCAGGCGCGCGAATCGGGCTATGGGTTGATGCTCAATTACCAGTCGGGCTACACCCAGGGCCTGATTGGCGTGGGCCTGGACGCCCATGTCTATGGCGGCATCAACCTGGGTACCGAGGCCGATGCGGCGCGCGCCACGCCGCGCTATGTGGCCAAGGATGGGCTGGACCTGGCAAGCAGCTTTGGCCGCGCGGGCGCTGCACTCAAGCTGCGCCTGTCGTCGACGGAACTCAAGATAGGCGAGATGCGCACCAGGAATCCCATCTTCCACTCGTCCGACACCCGGCTGCTGCCCGAAACCAATCGCGGCTGGCAGATCACCAGCGCCGAGATTCCCACGCTGGCGCTGCAGGCCGGGCGCTTCACGGCCTGGGCCGATCGCAACAGCCGCAAGAACGGCGGCGATCTGCTGGCGAACTACGCGGGCGCGAACGCCGATTCCTTCAGTTTCGCGGGCGGCGCCTGGACCACGCCGGTGAAGAACTGGAGCCTGAGCAGCTACATCGGCCAGTACGAAGACCACTGGAACACCTGGTATCTGGGCAGCTTCTACAAGCACGAGCTTGCGCCCCGGCAATCGCTGGCGTTCAACTTCAACCTGTACCGCAACCGCAACCGCGACAGCGGCGCGGCGCGTGCCGGCCAGGTGAACAACACCACGTTCAGCCTGATGACGTCCTATGCGACGGGCATGCACAAGTTCGGCCTGGGCTACCAGAAAGTCAACGGCGACACGCCGTTCGACTATGTGAACCGCGGCTCGATCTGGCTGGAAAATGCGATGCAGCTGTCGGACTTCAACGGCGCCCATGAGGCCTCGTGGCAGCTCAAATACGACATCGATCTGGCGGCGCTTGCCGAAGGCCTGAGCGCGGGCCTGGCTTATACGCGCGGCACGGGCATAGACTACAGCCGCCTGACCAGCGTCTACCGCAACTACCTGGGTTACTCGGGCACGCAGGGCAAGCATTGGGAACGCGATCTGCTGCTGCGCTACACGGTACAGCAGGGCGCGGCCAAGGGCTTGGCGCTGCAGCTGCGCTATGGCGTGCACCGCGTGAACCCGGCCCAGGGCGAGGCCAATATCGACCAGATCAGGCTGCTTGCGGAAATGCCGGTTCAGCTGTTTTGATCGGGCGCAGCCGCCTTGCCCTGGGCCTCGCGCAGCAGCAGCGCACGCTTGCGCTCCAGGCCCCAGCGGTAGCCTGAGAGATTGCCGTCGCTGCGCAGCACGCGGTGGCAGGGTATCGCCACCGCCAGCGGGTTGGCGCCGCAGGCGCTGCCGACGGCGCGCACCGCCTTGGGCGAGCCTATGCGCGCCGCGAGCTCGGCATAACTCACGGTGCTGCCCGGCGGAATCTCGCGCAGCGCCTGCCACACGCGCTCCTGAAAAGCCGTGCCGCGCACATCGAGCGGCAGCTGCAAGCCCAGCGCAGGTGCCTCTATCAGTCCCACGACCTGGGCCACCTGCTGCTCGAAGGCCGCGTCGGCGCCTATCAGCCGCGCCTTGGGAAAGCGGTCCTGCAGGTCGTGCAGCAGCGCTTCGGCGTCGTCGCCCAGCAGGATGGCGCAGATGCCGCGCGCGCTTTGCGCGACCAGGATGGCGCCCAGCGAACACTGGCCCAGTGCAAAGTGGATCTCGGCGCCCGCGCCGCCGTCGCGAAAGGAGCGCGCCGCCATGCCCAGGCGCTGGCCCGCGGTTTCATAGAAGCGGCTGCTGGACTGAAAGCCGGCGCCATAGATGGCTTCGGTGACCGAGGCCTGGGACACCGCAAGCTGGGCGCGCAGCCGGCGCGCGCGCGCGGCCAGCGCATAGGCCTTGGGCGTGAGTCCGGTCTCGGCCTTGAACAG
>JBBKVU010000250.1:0-4367 GCA_037968595.1 Comamonas sp. | reverse complement strand
GGAGCGACGCCGCCGAGCGCCAGATGCCGCCCGCGCTGGTGTTTGGCGCGACCTCGGAAATGCAGTTGATGCAGGAGGAAATCTTCGGCCCCATCCTGCCCGTGATCACCTACGAGCGTCTCGATGACGTGGTCGCGGCGCTCAATGCCGGCCCCAGGCCCCTGGCCCTATACTGGTTCGGCAGCGACGAAAATGTGCGGGACGGTATACTTCGGCAAACTGTCAGCGGCGGGGTGACGGTCAACGACACCCTGATGCACATAGCGCACGACAACCTGCCGTTTGGCGGGGTTGGCGACAGCGGCTGGGGGGCGTACCACGGAGAGCAAGGCTTTTTGCGGTTCAGCCACCAGAAGTCGGTGTTGCTGCAGTCGCGCTGGTCCATGGGAGCGTTGTTCTATCCTCCCTACGGGCCTCGGCTTGACCGGGTGATGGGGCTGCTCCGGCGCTGGTTATAGCGCCTGTACAGCCTGCTTCATCCGCAGGATTTTCAGGCCCGAGCAAGGCATTTTTGTCACCATCCATCGAACGTTGAAACCTGTCCGGGTTGGTCAGGCCGACGCCGGTGTTTGCCTGTTTTACAGGCGTTATCACATCGGCTTTGGCAGGGCAAGGCGATCAAGACAGCCGTACTCGCGTGAATGGCTACACATTCGCGTCAGTAGGCAAAAAAACGTTTGCGGCGACAATTGCCGCTTTTCCCATTTTCACCTGTTTTCGTTTCGGTATTTCCATGTCCAGTTTCCAGGTTCGTCCCGCCACGCTTCGCGATGCCAAGGCCATTGCACAGATCCATACCGCCTCCGCCACGGAGGCATACCGAGGGCTGGTTCCTGACGATCAGTTGAAATCCATGTCTTCGGTTGAAAAGCGCCAGGCGTACTGGCGTGAAGCCATTGAATATTGTGAGCCCCAGGTCCAGGTCGCCATCGATGGCGACAAGATCGTGGGCTTTGTCGGCTTCGATCGCTCGCGCGATGAGAAGTCCCGTCCTACCACCGGCGAGATCTGGGCCATTTACGCGGCTCCCTCGCATTGGGGCCAAGGCGTGGGTGTGACCCTCTGGGACGCAGCCCGCGACGGCCTGGCCGAAGAAGGCTGCACCAATGTCACCGCCTGGGTGCCGCTGCGCAATGAACGCGCTCTGCGCTTCCATGAGATGGCCGGTTTCAAGCGCGAAATGTCGACCGCCAAGACTGCTGTCATTGGCGGTATCAAGATTGAAGAAGTGCGCCTCAAGCGCCCATTGAACTGAAAGCCCCGATGCTGCATTGGCGTGAAAAAAATCAAGAGCGCAGCGCTGTCTGGCGCTCTGAAAGTGGTCTCGCGGCACCCCGCAAGGTGGTGATCGCCGACGACACCCTGTCCGCCGATGCGGCCCACCGTCTGGCCTGCGAAGGAACTTCGCTGCTGTGGCGGGGCGACTTCCAGAACGCGCGACTGTTGCTGCAGGCGCTGATGCGCCGCCAGGAGCGCGATCCGCGCAAGTCCTCGGCCAAGGCGCGTCATCAGAAGCGCCAGGCGGCGCAGAAGCAGGAAATCCTGCCCGAAGAGACCTTCCCGCATGCGTTTCACCTGCACCGCCAGGCGCAGGCCCAGCGCGCGCGCGTGCTGTCGAGCATTCTGATCGAGCTGCAGCCCGACTATGTGATCAGCCTGCGCCGTGCGCCTGATCTGCGCCTGCCGATCACCGAAGGCTGGGGCAAGCCCGAGAAGCTGGACCAGACCATTGTCACGCCGCTGCGTGAACTGCTGGGTCTGGTCGGTGCGCACGAATGGCGCAAGAAGGGCGTTGAAGTCGAAGCCCTGGGCATTGCTCCGAACAACCGCATCCACCCGCACTATGCGGTGTTTTCGCCGGTGCGCGCCGAATACGTCGGCTTGGTCGCCGAGGCGCCGCTGCCTGCGGGCGCACAGGCCCTGGCCTATGACATCGGTGTCGGCACGGGTGTGCTCACGGCCGTGCTGTCGCGCCGCGGGGTCAAGCGCATTGTCGCCACCGACATGTCGCCGCGCGCCATAGCCTGCGCACGCGAGAACCTGCAGACGCTGGGCTGCCTGAACAAGGTGGAGCTGCTCATGACCGACCTGTTCCCCGCGGGCCGCGCGCCGCTGGTGGTCTGCAACCCGCCCTGGGTGCCGGCCAAGCCGAGCTCGGCGCTCGAGCACGCCATCTACGACGAAGGCAGCCGCATGCTGCGCGGCTTTCTCGGCGGCGTTGCCGAGCATCTGACGCTGGACGGCGAAGCCTGGCTGATCCTGTCGGATCTGGCCGAGCACCTGGGACTGCGCAGCCGCGAAGAGCTGATGGGCTGGATCGAAGCCGCCGGCCTCAAGGTGGTCGGCCGTCTCGACGCCAAGGCCCAACATGGCAAGGTGGCGGACACCACCGATGCGCTGCATGCAGCGCGCGCGGCGGAAGTCACCACGCTGTGGCGGCTTGCGGTGCGCTGATCCAGCGCCTGCGCGAAATCCGTGAAGCCGGGGCTCCCATGGGGGCCCCGGCTTTTTTCATGGCGCATGGTCATGGGATTCCAGACTCCAGTCTGGCACCAGATGCACCAGCTGCTGGCTCAGCTGCGTGGCGCGCTGCGCACCCGCATGCTGTGCAACGGCGTTGAGCAGCGCGTCGCAGACGCTGCGCAATGCCTGTGCATCGCGTGCCTCGCGCAGCGCCTGGCGCAGCTGGTCGGCCACCGTTTGCTGGCGATTGGCAAACAGCCGCTCGACCATGTCGAACAGATACATGCGCGTGCCGGCCAGCGTCATGGCAGGCGGCGCAGCCACGGCCGGTGGTTCGGACACGGCTGCGGGCGGGGGGGCGAGCAGGGCCGCATCCATGCTGCGCGATTCCAGATAGCCGCAGTCCAGCAACTGGCCCACTAGGGCTTCGCCCTGGCCGTGGTACATCAGCGCCAGCTGGGCGTAGGGCGTGCCTTCGGCGAGCAGCAGCAACGAGCGCTGGCGCAGGTTCAGGCTGCGCGAGCCGGGCGTCAGTTCCTGGTGGGCTTTGGTCGTCTTGTACAGCAGCATGGGCAGACCATCGATCCGAGAAACGTCGATTGCACTCCATGCAGATGACGGGGCTGTGACTTGCGCCGCGGCAGGGCATGTGCCTTGGCGCGACAATGCGGGTCAAATCAGTGGGAATGCGGAAATTTTTATGATGAATCGGGTGAGAGGGCTGCAACCGGCCCTGGGGCGTGGGGTGGGGCAATGAAGCTGCTGCTCGCACCCATGGAAGGGCTGCTGGATTTCGTGCTGCGCGATGTGCTGACCCGCGTGGGCGGCGCCGACCGCTGCGTCAGCGAGTTCATTCGTGTCACGGGCACGGTGCTGCCCGACAAGGTGTTTCTGCGCACCATGCCTGAATTGCGCAACGGCAGCCGCACGCTGGCCGGGGTGCCGGTGCGCGCCCAGCTGCTGGGTTCGGACCCCGAGAGCCTGGCCGAGAATGCCGCCAACCTGGCGCGGCTGGGGCCCGAAGGCATAGACCTCAACTTCGGCTGCCCGGCCAAGGTCGTCAACCGCCATGGCGGCGGTGCGGCGTTGCTGCAGGACCCTGAGCATATTGCGCGTGTCGTTGCTGCCGTGCGCGCCGCCGTGCCCGCGCATCTGCCGGTCTCGGCCAAGATGCGCCTGGGCTTCAACGACACCAGCCTGATGCGCGAATGCGCCCAGGCCATGGCCGCAGGCGGGGCCTGTGAAATCGTGGTGCATGCGCGCACCAAGCTGGATGGCTACCGGCCGCCCGCCTACTGGGAGCTGATTCCGCGCATACGCGAAGCGGTGGCCGTGCCGGTGATTGCCAACGGCGAGATCTGGACGGTCGACGAGGCGCTGCGCTGCCGAGAGCAGTCGGGCTGCGACGACCTGATGCTGGGCCGCGGCATCGTTGCCGACCCGGGCCTGGCGCTGGCCATACGCGCTGCAATCGAGGGGCCGCAGGCCGCCGCCGCGCTGGTCGAGGTCAGCTGGGCATCGCTGCTGCCGCAGATCGCGCGTTTCTGGGAAATGGTCTGCGAAGACCTAGAGCCGCGCCAGCGCGCGGGACGTCTCAAGCAGTGGCTCAACCTGCTGCGCCGGCGCTACCCCGAGGCCGAGATCGCGTTCGAGGAAGTGCGCGTGCAGACCGACCAGAGCGCCATCACGCGCTGGGTCGAGGATCTGCCGCATCGCTGGGGCTAGAGCGAGGGTTTGCGGCGCGCCATCGCGCTGCGCTGGCCCCGGAGACTTACAGCAGATGGTCCGGCGCCTCGCGCGCCATGCTGCACTCCAAGCTGCTGGTCATTGACGGCGGCCTGGTGGCGGTCGGCTCCATGAACCTCGACCTGCGCTCGCAGCTGCACAACACCGAAATTGCCTTG
>JBBKVU010000249.1:0-4869 GCA_037968595.1 Comamonas sp. | reverse complement strand
TGCGCCCCGCAGGGGCGCCCGTGGCCACCGCGGGCATGGGCGCGGCAGCGTCCGCTGGGCTCGCCATTTCACCTGTGGGCGGCTGTATGAAGAAGCGCTTGCAGCTGCGCATCTGCAGCCACAGGAAGGCAGCATAGAGCAGCGCCGTCAGGCCCGCCATGCCCACGGCCTGCAGGCGCGTGAACTCTCCTGCGCCGCTGGTGTAGTTGGGCAGCACCAGCGCCGTGCCGGTCAGCAGCGCAATCATCGAAAGATAGGCGCCTGCGCCCTGGGCGTTGTACTCCTGGTCGCCATGCCTGGCCCAGCCGGTGATCAGGCACAGCCCCATGACCAGGTTCATGATGATCATCATCACCGCAAAGATCGAGTCCCGGCCTATGGTCGGGAAGTCGCCGGGCCCGAGCAGCACCGAAGCGATCAGTATCACTTCGATGGCGACGATGGACAGCGTGAGAATCAGGGTGCCGTAGGGCTCGCCCAGCTGGTGGGCCAGATGATCGGCCTGCCTGACCACGCCAAACGAGGCCGCGAGTATGGTGGCAAACAGCAGCGCGAACACGCCCGCGGCCATGGCCGGGGCTATGGGCGCGGCCAGCCACTGCTCGCCAAAAGCCATGAACAGTCCGACCACCAGCCAGGCACAGGCCAGCAAGGCCCAGGTCGCGGGAGAAACAAGGCGCGATGGCGTCGACAGGCTGTTCATGCGGCACCTCCCAGCTTGGCGTCCACCGCGGCAGGCGGGCAAGAAAAAGAAGAACGGGCTTGCGCTGTTGCGCGCGAGACAGGCGGGTATACGGCCATGGCAAACTTCCTCGGAAGCACAGGGCCGTCCCCTTGTGTGATCAGCACCAAGGTCGTCCTTGGCCAGGCCGGCGCAGGTCACGCAGGCCGCAAAATCATAGCACGCAGCCGCCCGTCAGGGCCAGCGCCGCCCGGGACTCAGCTTGCCGCGGGCGCCACGCCCGCGCCCTGAATGCCATGGCGCTGCAGCGCCTGGGCGACGAAACCGCCGGCCTTCATTTCCTCGACAAAATCGCCCAGCACCTGGGCCGCGTCTTCGCCGCGCGACTTGGGGCAGCCCATGGCCTGCTGAATGACCATGAAGCGCCCGGGCAGCAGGCGCAGATCGGCGCGGGCGCGGCTGTCGGCCTCGAGCTGCTGCTTGACGCCGGCGGCGACATCGGCGTTTTCTTCGAGAAAAGTCTGCACCACGGTGGGCGAGGTGGGCGCGCGCAGGATCTGCGCGGACTTCAATGCACGCGTGAGATACAGGTCATAGGCGC
This sequence comes from Comamonas sp., assembly GCA_037968595.1. Lineage (GTDB taxonomy): Bacteria > Pseudomonadota > Gammaproteobacteria > Burkholderiales > Burkholderiaceae_C > Comamonas. The sequence continues at coordinate 3,586 of JBBKVU010000249.1, read as the reverse complement.
TGCCCTTGCCGACCACCACGCGCAGACCGGCGCCATCGACTTCGTCGTTGTGTTGCAAGGGTGAATCCGCGCGCACCAGATAGCTGCCTTCGATCAGCACATAGGGCGCGGTGAACGCGATATGCGCGCCGCGCAGCGGGTCGATGGCGAAAAAGCCGATGTCGGCCTGCTCGTTGCCCACGGCGTCCACCGACTTGCCCGCGGCGTCAAACACCACCAGTTCCAGCTCCACACCCAGGCGCTGGGCAAACGCCCGCGCCAGATCGACCGACACGCCGCCGGGCGCGCCGGTCGCGGGATCGGCATGGGCCAGTATGGGATTGCCCAGATTGATGGACGCGCGCAGCACGTCCGTCGGCGTGAAGGCCTGAATGACGGCGGGATCTATGCTCATGGGGAAGGGGTCTCCGGTTGAGAGAGGGCTGAGTTGAGGCCGGTCTGGGGCGTATGCAGCCATCATAGAAGACCGGCCTGGCCCTGCCCGGTCTTTTGATACAGCGCGTTGCAGCGCTGCGCGATGAACCCATGCAGGCAGCGCAGCAGCGGCGTCAGCTGGCGCCGGCCCGGCACCACGAGAAACAGCGGCACGGCCTCGGTCGTCCAGTCGGTGCACAGCGCCTGCAGCCGGCCCTGGCTTAGGTCGTCGGCGACGTCCAGGCCCGACTTGTAGGCAATGCCCTTGCCCAGCAGCGCCCAGCGCCGCACGGCGTCACCATCGTTGGCCACATTGGCGCTCCTGACGCGCACGCTGATCGCGGGCGCGCCGGCCAGGGAGAAGCGCCAGCGGTCATTGACTTCGTCGCCCAGCATGAAGCACAGGCAGGCATGGGCACCCAGCGCCTGTGGCGTCGCGGGCGCGCCGTGGCGCGCGAGATAGCCGGGCGAAGCACACAGCACGCGGCGGTTGTCCAAGGCCAGCGGCAAGGCCACCAGACCTGAATCGGGCGGCTTGCCATAGCGAAACGCCGCGTCCACCGGCTCGCTGTAGACATTGGCCATGCGGTCCGACAATTGCAGCCGCAGCTCGACCTGCGGGTAGGCATCCTGGAAGTCATCGAGCCAGGGCAGCAAGACGTTGCGCCCGATATCGGAAGGCGCCGACAGCTTGAGAACGCCTTTCATCGCCTGCTCGCCCGCGGCCAGCTGGGCTGCGGCCTGCTGCAGGGCTTCGAGCGCGGGACGGCATTGCAAAAGAAAGCGCTCGCCATGCAGCGTGAGCCGCAGGCTGCGCGTGGAACGCAGAAACAGCGGCACGCCCAGCTCGGCCTCGAGGCGCTTGAGCGCGGCGCTGGCCGCCGCGGGCGTCAGATCGAGCGCGCGCGCCGTCGCCGACAGGCTGCCTTTATCGGCGGTGCGCACAAAGATATCGAGGTCGCTGAGCGCTTTCATCGGCTTGCTTCAAAAAAATATTGAACCTTGATAAGAAATCACGGCAAGGCACAGGCCTGGATTTTCAACTATTTTTTGAAAGTGGCTTCAAGGCCTTTGCGCTTTTTCCGCGCCCGCAAAGGCGGCAAGATAGCGCTTGCACCGCACTTCATCATTGAAAGAACCGCCATGAAAGCCATAGGCTACCGAACACCCCAGGCCATCACCCAGCCCGACGCGCTGATCGACATCACTTTGCCCGATCCCCTGGCCACGGGCCGCGACCTGCTGGTCGAAGTCAAGGCGGTGTCGGTCAACCCCGTGGACACCAAGGTGCGCAGCAGCGCCGCCCCGGCGCAAGGCGATGAGTACAAGGTGCTGGGCTGGGACGCCAGCGGCATCGTCCAGGCCGTGGGTCCCGAAGTCACGCTGTTTGCCCCCGGCGACCGCGTCTGGTACGCGGGCTCGATCGCCCGCCCAGGCAGCAACAGCGAACTGCATCTGGTTGACGAGCGCATCGTCGGCCATGCGCCCAAGTCGCTTGATTTCGCGCAGGCCGCGGCCCTGCCGCTGACGACCATCACCGCCTGGGAAATGCTGTTTGACCGGCTGGGCGTCGCTCCAGGCAAGCAGCCCGGCGGCAAGACGCTGCTGATCATCGGTGCTTCGGGCGGCGTGGGCTCCATCCTCACCCAGCTTGCGACACGGCTGACCAGCCTCACGGTCATAGGTACGGCCTCGCGCCCCGAAACCCGGGCCTGGGTCAAGGATCTGGGCGCCCACCATGTGATTGACCACAGCCAGCCGCTTGCCGAGGAATTGCGCCGCATAGGCTTTGCCGGCGTGGACTACATCGTCAGTCTCACGCAGACCGACGCCCACTTCGCGCAGATCGTCGAAGCCATCGCGCCGCAAGGCAAGTTCGGCCTGATCGATGACCCGAAATCCCTGGACATCACCGCGTTCAAGCGCAAGTCGGTATCGGTGCATTGGGAGCTGATGTTCACGCGCGCGCTGTTCGGCACAGACGACATGATTGGCCAGCACCGGCTTCTCAACGAAGTCGCGGCGCTGGTCGATGCCGGGCTGATACGCAGCACGCTGGCCGAGCGCTTCGGCAGCATCAACGCCCACAACCTGCAGCGCGCCCATGCGCTGATCGAGTCGGGCAAGGCGCGCGGCAAGGTGGTGCTGGAAAACTGGGGCTGAGCGCCCGGGCCGGCACAGCGGAGGGCGTTTGCATGCCGCGCAAAAAGCGGCATCATGGCGGCTTCATTCCTGACAGAGCACACCATGTCCTCCTGGCCCGACACCCGCGTTCTCGATCTGCTCGACATCCGCCTGCCCATTCTGCAGGCGCCTATGGCCGGGCCCGGCCTGCATGAAATGGCGATTGCCGTGGGCCAGGCGGGCGGCCTCGCGGCGTTGCCCTGCGCCATGCTCGGCGCGGCCCAGGTGCGCAGCGAAGTCGCGCTGATACGGGCGCAGACCGCTGCGCCGCTCAACCTCAACTTCTTCTGCCATACGCCGGCCGCGCCCGACGAAGCGCGCGAGGCCGCGTGGCGCGCGCGCCTGCGCCCTTACTATCTCGAGCTGGGCCTGGACCCCGACATGCCGGTGCCGGCCTCTAGCCGCAATCCGTTTGACGCCGCGATGTGCGAACTGGTCGAGGAACTGCGCCCCGCGGTCGTGAGCTTTCACTTCGGCCTGCCGGCCGCCGACCTGCTGACGCGTGTCCGGGCCACGGGCGCCAAGGTGCTGTCCTCGGCGACCACCGTCGAGGAGGCACGCTGGCTCGATGCCCGCGGCGTCGACGCCATCATTGCCCAGGGCGCGGAAGCCGGCGGCCACCGCGGCGTGTTCCTGCATGACGAGGTCTACAGCCAGCCGGGAACCTTTGCCCTCGTGCCCCAGGTGGTCGATGCGGTCAAGGTGCCGGTGATCGCGGCCGGCGGCATCATGGACGCGCGCGGCATCGCGGCGGCATTCATGCTGGGTGCCTCGGCCGTGCAGTTGGGCACGGCCTATCTGTTCACGCCCGAAGCCAGGGTCGCTCCGGCCCACCATGCGGCATTGCGCAGCCCCGCGGCCGCGACCACGGCGCTCACCAACCTGTTCACGGGCCGGCCCGCGCGCGGCATCGTCAACCGGCTGATGCGCGAAGTCGGGCCGCTGGCCGCCATCGCGCCCGCGTTTCCATTGGCCGGCGGCGCACTCA
>JBBKVU010000248.1:0-4811 GCA_037968595.1 Comamonas sp. | reverse complement strand
GCATCGACGATGCGCAGCGGCCGGCGCGGCCAGTCGGCGGCAATCGGCGCGTCTATGCTCTGCCATTCGCCGTCGGTTCCGGGCGCGGGCTGCAGCCGTCCATGCACGATGGCCACATAGCGCTTGTGCACCGCGCGCTGCTCGAACGCCAGGCTCAGCTGGCGCTGCACCAGCGGCGACAGCGCCATCAGCACCAGGCCGGAAGTCGACATGTCGAGCCGGTGCACGACCAGCGCCTGCGGCCACCGTGCCTGGGCACGCGCGCTCAGGCAATCCTGCTTGTCCTCGCCGCGGCCGGGCACGCACAGCAGGCCTGCGGGCTTGTCCAGCACCAGCAGCGCGTCATCGGCCGCGATGACGCGCAGGCCTTCGTCGATGGCCGTCACATCAGTCGCGCAGCGGCTGGTTCATCAACTGGTCGACGGTGGTGCACAGCTCCTCGACATCGTTGGGCTTGTGGATCAGCGCGCGCGCCCCAGCGGCCAGGGCCTCGGCTTCGATTTCGGTCGTCACATAGCCCGAGGCCAGCGCCACCGGCAGGTCGGGACGGGTGGCCAGCGCGGCGCGCACCAGGTCGACGCCGCAGAAGCCGGGCATGTTGTAGTCGGTGACCAGCAGGTCGTAGTGCGCGGGCGCGGCTTCAAGCGCCGCCATGGCTTCGCGCGGATCGGTGAAGCCGCTGACGTCGTAGCCGCGCCGGCGCAGCAGGCGCTGGACCAGAAACACCAGCGCCTGGTCGTCATCGACATCCATCACATGGCGGCGCGGCGCGCCGTCGGCCTGGGTCCCGGCCGCCGTTTCGGCATTGAGCGCCGGGCGCCGGGAAATGGGCGTGGCAAGCACCGGTGCCGATCCGCTGGCCACGGGAAAGTAGAGGGTGAAGCGGCTGCCTTCGCCCAGCACGCTGCTGACGTCGACCGCGCCGCCATGGGTGCGCATCACGCCATGCACCACGGCCAGGCCCAGGCCCGTGCCCTGGCCCACGGGCTTGGTGGTGAAGAACGGCTCGAAGATGCGCTGCAGCGTCGCGGCGTCGATTCCCGGGCCGTTGTCCTGCACGCTCAGCGCGACGTAGTTGGCCAGGGGCAGGCCCAGTCGGTCGCTCAGGCGCTGGTCGGCCAGCGTGAGGCTGGCGGTGACCTGCACCATGCCGCGCGCGTCGCCTATGGCATGCACGGCGTTCGTTGTCAGATTGAACAAAGCCTGCTCGACCTGGGTCGCATCGGCAAGCAGCGCCGGCAATTGGGGCGCTATATGCGAGTGCAGCGCGATTGCCGGCGGCAGCGTCACGCGCAGCAGGCGTTCGGTGTCGCGTATCACTTCGGTGGCCTGCACGGCGCAGCGCTTGGGTGGCTCGTTGCGGCTGAAGGTCAGGATCTGGCGCACCAGATCGCGCGCGCGCCTGCCGGCCTTCTCGATTTCCAGCAGGCTTTCCAGCAGCGTAGAGCCTTCGGGGCAGTCGGCGCGCGCCAGCTCCACATTGCCCAGGATGGCGCCGACGATGTTGTTGAAGTCGTGCGCAATGCCGCCGGCCATGGTGCCCACGGCCTGCATCTTGTGCGATTCGCGCAGCTGGGCTTCGAGCTCGCTGCGGTGGGCTTCGGCTTTCTTGCGGCTGCTCAGGTCGCGTGCGAACACCGTGGTGGTGGTTTCGCCGCCGCTGTGCTGGACAAAGGCCAGGCTCACCTCGACGGCCAGTTGCTTGCCGCTGGCAGTGCGCGCTTCCATCTCGCCGAGCACGGCCTGGGTGGTCAGCGCGGCGAATTCAAGCGCGCTGGCGGCATCGGGCAGGAAGCGCTCGAGCGGGCTGCCCAGCGCATCTTCGGCGGCGCAGGTGAACAGCGCGGCGGCCGTCGGGTTGAAGACCGTGATGCGCTGCGCGCTGTCGACACACAGGATGGCGTCGAGGCTGGAGTTGATCACCGATTCAAGCCGGCGTTCGCTGGCAAACAGCTGGTTGTTGCGCTCCTGCAGCGCCAGGCGTTCGGCCAGCAGCGGGCCCTGGTCGACGACGGCGCAGAGGAACTGGGCAATCGGCGGCCCTTTTTTCTGCGGAATCTCTATGCAGGCGATATGCAGGTCGCCGCAGAGATGGACATCGGAGTTGATGGCGAAGACCACTTCATGGACTTCGCTGCCGCCGCGTTCGCGCGCTTCCATGAAGGCCTCGCAGACGCGGTCGGCGTGGTCCTCGCGCACCAGCGGCATGAACGACACCAGGATGCGGTCGCGCTCGGTCGGCTGGAAAGCGTTGTGCGCCATGGCATTGGCCTGGATCACCATGTCGTGCTCGTCGAGCACCAGCAGCGGCAGGGGAATGCTGGCAAACAGCGCTTCGAAGCGTTCGGACGCGCTTTCGGCCACCGCCTGGCTGTAGTCGAGCACCTTGTTCTGGATCTCCAGCTCATGCTGGTAGTTGCGCAGCTCGGCGACAAGCGCAGCCAGGGGCTCCTCGGCCAGGGGCTCGACCACTTCCTCGGTCCACGGCAAAGGCGCCATATCCTGGGCGTCCGGGCCCATCAGGGCGTGCAAACCCTGGGGATCGTCTTTGCGCAGGAGAAAGGACAGGTCGGGACGGCTCATGTAAGGTGGTGCATTGGCCGTACGCCAGAGGTTGCGCAGACGCCGCGAGTTTAAGCGTCCGACCCCGGGCTCACAAGCCCGGGGCCAAGTGGGCCGACAATCAACTCAGGTAAGAATCCAGCGGAATGCAGCTGCAATGCAGATTGCGGTCGCCGTGCACGTTGTCTATGCGCGCCACGGGCGGCCAGTACTTTGCGTGGCGCAGCGCGGGCTGGGGGAAGGCCGCTTGCTCGCGGCTGTGGCCATGCGGCCAGTCGGCCGCCAGCAAGGCAGCGGCGGTGTGTGGCGCATTCTTGAGAACGTTGTCCTCACGCGACACCTGGCCGGTTTCAATGGCGCGGATTTCGGCGCGAATGGCAATCATCGCCGCGATGAAACGCTCGATTTCCTCCAGCGGCTCGCTTTCCGTGGGCTCGACCATCAGCGTGTTGGGCACCGGAAACGACAGCGTGGGCGCATGCAGGCCGTAGTCGATCAGCCGCTTGGCCACGTCTTCGGCCGTGACGCCGCTGGTGGCCTTGAAACCGCGCAGGTCGAGAATGCATTCGTGGCCCACGCGCGCGGGGCGCCCGGGCGTGCCGGCGCTGGCATAGAGCGTGGGATAGTGCTCCTGCAGCCGGCAGCTGATGTAGTTGGCGCTGAGGATCGCGGTTTCGCTGGCGCGCCTCAAGCCCTCGGCGCCCATCATGCGCATGTACATCCAGCTGATGGGCAGCACCGCGGCATTGCCCAGCGGCGCGGCGCTCACCGCGCCCACGCCCGAATGCAGTCCCGTGCTGGCATGGCCGGGCAGGAAGGGCACGAGGTCCTCGACCACGCAGACCGGGCCCACGCCCGGGCCGCCGCCGCCGTGCGGTATGCAGAAGGTCTTGTGCAGGTTCAGATGGCTGACATCGCCGCCAAACGCGCCGGGCGCGGCAATGCCCACCAGCGCGTTCATGTTCGCGCCGTCGACGTAGACGCGCCCGCCATGGCGGTGCACCAGCGCGCACAGCTCCTCGACACGCGCCTCGAACACGCCATGCGTGCTCGGGTAGGTGATCATCACGCACGACAGCCTGTCGCTGTACTGCTCGCACTTGGCGGCAAGATCGTCGAGATCCACATTGCCCTGGGCGTCGCAGGCCGTGACCACGACTTCAAGGCCGGCCATCTGGGCGCTGGCCGGGTTGGTGCCATGCGCGCTCGAAGGGATCAGGCAGATGTCGCGCTGGCTCTGGCCGTTTGCCGCGTGGTAGGCGTGGATGGCCAGCAGGCCGGCGTATTCGCCCTGGGAGCCGGCATTGGGCTGCAGGCTGATGCCCGCATAGCCCGTGGCTTCGCTGAGCCAGGCGCGCAGTTCGGCGTCCAGCTGCCGGTAGCCGGCGAGCTGGTCGGCGGGGGCAAACGGGTGGATCTGCGCGAACGCCGGCCAGGTGATGGGAATCATCTCGCTGGTGGCGTTGAGCTTCATGGTGCACGAGCCCAGCGGAATCATCGTGCGGTCCAGCGCCAGGTCCTTGTCGGAGAGTGCGCGGATGTAACGCAGCATCGCGGTTTCCGCCTGGTGGCGATGGAACACCGGATGCGCGAGAAAGCCGCTGGTGCGGCGCAGCGCCGCGGGAATGCGCAGCCCCGTGCCGGCTTTGAGCGCCGCGACGTCGGGCAGCGCCTGTCCGGGCGCGGCAAAGATCTGCCACAACAGCGCCAGATCGGCGCGCGTGCTGGTCTCGTCCAGTGATATGCCCAGCGCCTGCGGCCCATAGCGGCGCAGGTTGGCGCCCAGGCCGACGGCGCGCGCGGCCAGCGTTTCGGTGGCCGCGCCGGTGTGCAGTAGCAAGGTGTCGAAGCTGCCGTGTTCGGCGACCTTGTGGCCCAGCTGCGTCAGGCCCTGGGCCAGGATGGCGCAGTAGCGCGCGACGCGCAGCGCAATGCGCGTGAGCCCTTGCGGGCCGTGGTAGACCGCGTACATGCTGGCAATCACCGCCGGCAGCACCTGGGCGGTGCAGATGTTGCTGGTGGCCTTTTCGCGCCGTATGTGCTGCTCGCGTGTCTGCAGCGCCAGCCGGTAGGCCGGCTGGCCTGCGGCGTCGCGGCTCACGCCGACAATGCGCCCGGGAAGCGCGCGCTTGTAGGCATCGCGGCAGGCCATGAACGCCGCGAGCGGTCCGCCCGCGCCCATGGGCATGCCCAGGCGCTGGCTGCTGCCGACGTCGAGGTCGGCGCCCCATTCGCCGGGCGGCGTGAGC
>JBBKVU010000247.1:0-2765 GCA_037968595.1 Comamonas sp. | reverse complement strand
CGACGGTCACCACGCGCTGGTGCGCGCCGCCCGCCACCGCCGACAGCACGCGCGTGCTGACGTCGCCGCCGCGCGCCATGGCCTGGCGCTGCTGCAGGCGCTTGACCAGCCAGGGCAGCGCGGCAACGATGGCCACGAAGGCCAGCACCGCGAGCAGCGTCTGGGACAGGCTGCCGCTATCCACGGCTGACACGGCGCAGTCGCTCCGAAGGGGTCACGACATCGGTCAGGCGGATACCGAACTTGTCGTTCACCACCACCACCTCGCCCTGGGCGATCAGGTAGCCGTTGACCAGCACGTCCATGGGCTCGCCGGCCAGCGCATCGAGTTCGACCACCGAGCCCTGGGCCAGTTGCAGGATGTACTTGATCGGCACCTTGGTGCGGCCCAGCTCCACGGACAGCTGCACCGGAATGTCGAGCACCATGTTGATGTCGTTGACCGGCACTTCGCCGCCCGCGAATCCGGGGCGCGTGGGCTCGCCGCTCAGCGGTCCGCCCTGCTCTACGTCTACGGTCTTGTCGCGCTCGTTCTGCTCCTGCAGGGCTTCGGCCCAACCGGAGAAAGCGTCGTCGCCGGATGCATCGGTGGTGTTGTCATTTGCCATGTTTCTCTCCCATCCAATTCGCATCCGAGCCGCGCAGGCACTGCTCGATGCGGATTGCGTATTTGTCGTTGTGCGTGCCGTATTGGCACTCGAAAACCGGAACCCCGCCTATCGAGGCACGAATGCGTGGTTCGCGGTCAAGTTCGATGAAATCGCCGGCCTTCATGGCCAGCAGCTGTTCGACAGTGGCATCGGCACGCGCCAGCTCGGCCACCAGCGTCACTTCGGCCGCCTGGATTTCGCGCGTCAGCACCTTGACCCAGCGGCGATCGACTTCGATGGAATCGCCCTGGGTAGAGGAATACAGCACGTCGCGGATAGGCTCCAGCGTCGCATAGGGCATGCAGATATGAATCGCGCCCGAGATGTCGCCGATTTCCAGCTGGAACGCCGTGGAGACGACGATTTCACTGGGCGTGGCGATGTTCGCGAACTGCGGCTGCATTTCCGAGCGCTGGTAACCCAGCTCCAGCGGATAGATGCCGTGCCAGGCCTTGCGGTATTCCTCGCAGATCACATCGACCAGGCGGTTGATCACGCGCTGCTCGGTGTGCGAGAAGTCGCGGCCTTCGATGCGCGTCTGCAGCCGGCCGGTGCCGCCGTAGAGCGTGTCGATCACGCCGAACACCAGCGACGGGTCGCAGACCACCAGGCCATTGCCACGCAGCGGGCGAATCGCCACGATGTTGAAATTGGTGGGCACCGCCAGATCGCGCAGGAAAGCGCTGTAGCGTTGCACCGCCACCGTACCCACCGAGACTTCGGGGCTGCGGCGGATGAAGTTGAACAAGCCGATGCGGAAGTTGCGCGCAAACCGTTCGTTGACGATTTCCATCGTGGGCATGCGCCCACGCACAATGCGTTCCTGGCTCGAGATGTCGTAGTTGCGGACCGAACCCGCCTCGACCTCTTCGATCGTCGACTTCTGGCTCTCTCCGGTCACGCCCTCCAAAAGGGCATCGACTTCTTCCTGGGAGAGAAATGAATCACTCATGGCAAATCCCCTGGTGGTTCACTGAATGATGAAGCTGGAGAACAGCACGCGGCGCACGGCATTTTGCTGCTGGCGACGGCGTGGACGCTCTTCCTCATCGGCCGATTCCTCGTCCGCCTGCGCACGCGCTGCCGGGGCTGCGCCCAGGCCCAGCGGACGGCTGACTTCCTCGCGGATATCGGCGGCGAGTTTTTCCTTGCCTTCGCGCACCAGCAATTCTTCCGAAGAGCGCTGCGAGACCAGCATCAGCACGCCGCTGCGTATGCTGGGCAGATATTGCTTGACCAGGCTGGCGGTCTTGTCGTCCTGCAGTTCCAGCGTGATGCCCAGCTGCACAAAGCGGTCGCCGCCGGGATCGGCCAGGTTGACGACCATGTTCTCCAGCGGCAGGAACGTGGGCACGACGACGGCGGCGGGCGCGTTCGCGTGCTCTTCACCTTCCTGGTTGCGGGAATTGAGGAACAGGAAAGCGGCCGCGGCCAGGACGATCAGCACCACGACAATGGCGCCAATCAGGACCAGCTTGCTCTTGGCGGGTTCCTTGGCGGGGGCTGCTGCTGCGGGGGGTTTGGCGGACACGTTGGGTTTCCTTGCTGTAGAAAAGCCGCCCGACACAGACGCAGGTTCGGCTCACTGATAGCACCCATTATTCCGTCTTCAGCGCCAGCGCATGGGCTGAATAGACGACCGAAACCCCGGCTTTCCTGCGGCTTGGAAGCGCTTATACAAACAGATCGACGCTGCGCGAGCCGTCGGGGCGGGCGCGCAGATCGGCGGAAACGACGGCGGTCTGACGCTCACCTTCATCGCCGCGGCCGCTGGACTGGCGGCCCGAGGAATCCTGGCGCGCGGATGCGCCCTGCCCGCCTGCGTCGCCGCTTTGCACCGTGACACTGGCCAGGCTCAGTCCCTGCTGCTCGAGCATTTCGCGCAGTTGCGCGGTGCCGGCGTCAAGCATGTCGCGCGTCTGCTGTTCGTTGCTGCGGAAAGTGACATGGGCTTCGCTGCCGGTGATCGTCACCTGCACCTGGACCGGTCGGCCCTGGCGGTCAATGGTCATTTCCGCGCGCTGGGTCTTCTGCTGCACCCAGAACGCCACCTGCTCCGACAGCTGGTCGGCCCAGTTGTCATCGGGCTGCGCCAGCACGGCGTCGGCCGCAGCG
>JBBKVU010000246.1:0-4632 GCA_037968595.1 Comamonas sp. | reverse complement strand
AGCTATCGATTATAGCCTGAAAAACTCGGCCCAATCAAATTTCTGGATTTTTTTAGTACACCGACCCAAGCTTTGCCGCGGCAAGCAGAAAAGACTTCTCCCTACAGTCCAATCATAGTCAGAATTGTAAAAATAATACAATTCAATTGGGAAAAACTATGACAAAACAACTGTTTGCAGATCTGCTGCTGATCACATGCTTTCTGGCAGCGCTGCTGTTCCTTGCCCGGGGATGGATTCTGTCCTCGATCGCCTCATTCTTTGGCGGCTGGGTGCTGGCACTGGTCGGCATCGTGCTGTGGCTCATTCTGAGGCGCCATGCGCCCGAGCCGGTGCTCGAGGTCGACGACACCCTGCTTTGAGACGGAGGAAATCGCCGCCCCATGCATTCGCCGGCTTCAGCAGATACGAAAAAGCCCCAGAACATTGCTGTTCTGGGGCTTGTCGTTTGGTGCGGCTGGCAGGAATCGAACCCACGACCCCTTGGTTCGTAGCCAAGTACTCTATCCAGCTGAGCTACAGCCGCATTGGCGGAGAGGGTGGGATTCGAACCCACGGTACCTTGCGGTACGCCTGATTTCGAGTCAGGTACATTCGACCACTCTGCCACCTCTCCTGTGGTGAAGCATCTATTGTAGCACTGTTTTTCAGGGCTTCAGCAAAGTTTTTCCACCCATATAGGATTGCAGCACTTCGGGCACGGTCACCGAGCCGTCGGCGTTCTGGTAGTTCTCCAGAACAGCCACCAGGCAGCGGCCCACAGCCAGGCCAGAACCGTTCAAGGTGTGCAGCAGCTCGTTCTTGCCCTGGGCGTTCTTGAAGCGCGCCTGCAGGCGGCGCGACTGGAAGGCTTCGCAGTTCGACACCGAGCTGATCTCGCGATAGTTGCTCTGGCCGGGCAGCCAGACCTCGAGGTCATAGGTCTTGGCCGCGCCAAAACCCATGTCGCCGGTGCACAGGCTCATCACGCGGTAGGGCAGGCCCAGCTTCTGCAGCACGGCTTCGGCGTGGCCCGTCATTTCCTCCAGCGCTTCGTAGCTCTTTTCGGGATGCACGATCTGCACCATCTCGACCTTGTCGAACTGGTGCTGGCGGATCATGCCGCGCGTGTCGCGGCCGGAGCTGCCGGCTTCCGAGCGAAAGCAAGGGCTGTGGGCCGTGAGCTTGATCGGCAGGTCGGCTTCGGCCACGACCTGGTCGCGCACGAAGTTGGTCAGCGGCACTTCGGCCGTGGGAATCAGGTACAGCGCCGCATGGTCGGGCACGGGCTCGCCGTCCTGGCCGCCCTTCTTGGCCGCAAACAGATCGCCTTCGAACTTGGGCAGCTGGCCCGTGCCCTTGAGCGAGTCGGCGTTGACCGCGTAGGGCACATAGCATTCGGTGTAGCCGTGCTCTTCGGTCTGCAGGTCGATCATGAACTGCGCCAGCGCGCGGTGCAGGCGCGCGATCGGGCCCTTCATCACGGTGAAGCGCGAACCCGAGAGCTTGACGCCCATGTCGAAGTCCAGGCCCAGCGGCGTGCCGACATCGACATGGTCCTTGGCTTCGAAGTCGAAAGTCTTGGGCGTGCCCCAGCGGCGCACTTCCACGTTGCCCGACTCGTCGCTGCCCACGGGCACGCTTTCGTGCGGCATGTTTGGCACGGCCAGCAGCATGGTCTGCAGTTCGCCCTGGATCTGCTCCAGGCGCGCCGACGAGGTTTCAAATTCGGTCTTGATGGCCGCGACCTGGGCCTTGACGGCTTCGGCGCCGTCCTTGTCGCCCTTGCCCATCAGCATGCCGACCTGCTTGGACAGCTGGTTGCGCTGCGATTGCAGTTCCTCGGTGCGCGTCTGCAGCTGCTTGCGCTCGGACTCGAGAGACTGGAAGACCTCCACGTTCAGGAAAGCCTGGGGCTTTTTACGGGTTTCCAGCCGCGCGATGGCGGAGTCGAGGTCTTTGCGAAGGAGGAGGATGTCTAGCATAGACGGCAATTCTAGTGGCCCCCGGACAAGACCACAGAAATGCCGCCAGAGACTGACATCGGCCAGGTGTCTGGCAGCACCAGGTCGTGTCAAGATCGCAGGCCAAACACCTTCCACCCGATCACTGCTTTTCAGCGCGAGAGCCCACTATGTTCTATGTTCTAGGCCCTGACGGCCCGATTTACCGCGGCGGCCCGGCGCAGCTCAGCCAGGTCGCGCCCGTGCGCCGGGTGCAACGCCCCCAGGCGCTGCGCACGCGCAGTGCCGATGTCGAATTTTCCGCCGATACGGCAGTCGTGCCAGAAACCGCGCCCGCCCTGCCGCGCGCCGCGCAGGAAGCCGTCGATGCCTATGCAGCCACTGAAAAAGGTCCGCAGCTGGAGCGCCAGCCGCTGGAACTGGTGCGCGATGTCATGACCCATGACGCACTCACCGTGCCGGCCGACATGCGCGTCAACGATGCCTGGCAGATCCTGGCCGAGCAGCATGTCGCGCAGGCGCCGGTGCTCAATGCCCAGGGCCGCGTCGTGGGCCTGCTGCTGCGTGCCGACATGGCGCCGCTCGACCTGCTGCCCACGCCGGGCGCGGTGCAGGAAGCCATTGATCTGGCCAAACGCCCGGTGCACGCGGTGATGATCAGCCCCGTGCCCGCGGTTGCGGCCGATACCGCGCTGCGCCGGCTTGCGGGCGTGCTGCTTGACACCGGGCTGCCGGGCCTGCCCGTGACCGACGAACTCGGCCAGCTGGCGGGCTTTGTCTCGCGCACCGACATCCTGCGCGCGGTCGCGGCCGATCCACCGCTCGATCTGTGGAGCTGAAGCCGGGCGCGGGCGCGCCCGGATGCGATCTCAGTGGCCGGGGCCCAGCTCGGGCGCCTTGCGCACCTCGATCTCCAGGCCGGTGGCGGCGTCTATCTTGAGGCCCTTGGGCAGCGGGAATTTCACGGTTTCCTCGATGCCGTTCATGCTGCGCACCGAGGTCGCGCCCAGGGCCTTGATGCGGTCTATGACCTCGCGCACCAGCACTTCGGGCGCCGAAGCGCCGGCCGTGAGGCCGACGCTGGTCTTGCCTTCGAACCACTCGGGCTTGAGCTCGTCGGCGCTGTCGACCATGTGGCTCTCGGTTTTGAGCTTTCGCGCGACTTCGCGCAGCCGGTTACTGTTCGAACTGGTCGGGCTGCCGACCACGATCACCATGTCGACCTGCGGGCTCAGGAGCTTGACGGCGTCTTGTCGGTTCTGCGTGGCGTAGCAGATGTCCTGCTGCTTGGGCACGCGCACCTGTGGAAAGCGTGTGCGCACCGCGGCCATGATGGCCGCGGCATCGTCCACGCTGAGCGTGGTCTGCGTGACCACGGCCAGCAGTTCGGTCTGCGCGGGCTGGACGGTGGCGACGTCCTCGACTTCCTCGACCAGGTGGATGCCGTGGTCGAGCTGGCCCATCGTGCCTTCGACCTCGGGATGTCCCTTGTGGCCGATCATGATGAACTCGTAGCCTTCCTTGGCCAGCTTGGCGACTTCGACATGCACCTTGCTGACCAGCGGGCAGGTCGCATCGAAAATCTGGAAGCCCCGGCGCTTCGCTTCCTGCTGCACCGCCTGGCTCACGCCATGCGCGGAAAACACCAGCGTCGCCCCCGGCGGAACGTCGTCGAGCTCATCGATTAAGATCGCCCCGCGGGTCTTGAGGTCGTTGACCACGAAGGTGTTGTGCACGATCTCATGGCGCACGTAGATAGGCGCGCCGAACTTGGCAATCGCCCGCTCGACGATCTCGATCGCCCGGTCTACGCCGGCACAGAAGCCGCGCGGTTCGGCAAGAACGATTTCCTGGGGCTTGTCCATGGCTCAGAGCACCCCGATGATCTGCACCTCGAAGGTGACGGGCTGGCCGGCCAGCGGGTGGTTGAAGTCAAACAGCACCGCGCCGTCCTCGCGCACGCGCACCACGGCGCCGGCATAGCTGCCCAGTCCGTCGGGCGTGGGAAACTGCACCACGTCGCCGGCGGTGTACTTCTCATACGGGTCGCCGAGCTCGTTCATCAGCTTGCGCGCCACCCACTGCTGCATGTCCGCATTGCGCTCGCCAAAGGCTTCGCCCGCGGGCAGCTCGAACGTGGTGCGCACGCCCTCTTCCAGGCCGATCAGGCGCTGCTCCACGGCCGGCGACAGCTCGCCCGCGCCCAGCGACAGCGTCGCGGGTTTCTCGCCAAAGGTGTTGATCACGTCGCCCGCGGGGCCGGCCAGGCGGTAATGCAGGGTCAGAAACGATCCGGCCTGCACCGTGGGTACGGCAGTCTGCGAAGCCAAAGTGGGTTGTGCGCTAGATGTCATGAGAGTCCCGATAAACTGGGGTCTATTGTAGAAACCCGGCCATGTCCCCACGCGGCGGCTTGCAGATGCCCCTCGACAGCGCTGCGCGCGGCGGCCAGGCAGGAGTTGCGCCATGCCTCTGAAGGACCTGCCGCGCGAAGCCCGGCCGCGCGAGAAATTACTGGCGCGCGGCCCGCAGGCGCTGGCCGACGCCGAACTGCTGGCCATTGTTCTGCGCACCGGCATCCAGGGCAAAGGCGTGCTGCAGCTGGCGCAGGAGCTGCTGGACGAGCCGGCCACGGACGCCAGCGGCGCCCGTACCGGAGGTTTCGGCGGCATGGCCGGCCTGCTGCAGG
>JBBKVU010000245.1:0-10812 GCA_037968595.1 Comamonas sp. | reverse complement strand
ACCCTGGGCCTGACGCTCAGCGCCAGCGCGGCGTTCAGCGAAGCGCTCAGAAGCCGCTACGGCCTGGATTGAAGATTGCCGCAAAAGCAGCAAAAAAACGACAATTTACCCTTCCCAAGGTAAACACCTATTGCTACAAAATCAATAGCAATATAGCGGCAAAAAATATAGTGAAAGTCCTATATTCTTAGCTGTATTTTTCGGGCATCCACTCCTTAAAATCGGACGTTGCAAAAAATTACCGGAAGCCTCCTACCCGTGGCCGGCCCGGCAAGACAAACGGCCTTTTGATTGGAGACACCATGCAGGCTTTACTCAAATTCTCAAGAGGGGTCGACTGGCTTAACACCCAGGTCGGCAAATACGTCATCTGGCTCATTCTTGCCTCCACCGTCATCAGCGGCGTGAACGCGGTGGTGCGCAAGGTATTCAACGCCAGTTCCAACGCCTTTCTCGAAGTGCAGTGGTATCTGTTCGCTGCATCATTCCTGCTGGCAGCGGGCTATACCCTGCTGCAGGGCGAGCATGTGAAGGTCGACGTGATCGCCAGCCGCCTGTCCAAGCGCAAGCAGATCTGGATCGACATCTTCGGCTTTGCCTGCTTTCTCACGCCCGTGAGCCTGGCGGTGCTGTGGCTGGGCGTGCCCTTCTTCTGGCAGGCGTTCCAGACCGGCGAAATGTCTAGCAATGCCGGCGGCCTGATCCGTTGGCCCGTCTACCTGATGATGCCGCTGGGCTTTGGCCTGCTGCTGCTGCAGGGCTGGTCCGAGCTGATCAAGCGCATTGCCTTCCTGCAAGGCCTGATTGACGATCCGACCGCCAAGAAAGTGGAAAAGACCGCCGAAGAAGACCTGGCGGAAGCCATCCGCAACCTGGCCGAAGCCTCCAAGGGCCAAAGCAAGAAGAACACCTTGGACGCTTGAGCGCAGGAGACATAGACCATGGAATTCCTGACCCACAACCTGGCCCCGATCATGTTCGCGGGCCTGATATTTTTCCTGCTGCTAGGCTTTCCGGTGGCATTCAGCCTCGGCGCCTGCGGCATGTTCTTTGCCTTCATAGGCGTGGAACTCGGCGTGCTGCCCGAGGCGCTGCTGCAGGCCTTGCCGCTGCGCATCTACGGCATCATGCAGAACGACACGCTGCTGGCGATCCCGTTCTTCACCCTCATGGGGCTGATATTGGAGCGCAGCGGCATGGCCGAGGATCTGCTCGACACCGTGGGCCAGCTGTTCGGCCCGGTGCGCGGCGGCGTGGCCCTGGCGGTGATCTTCGTCGGTGCGCTGCTCGCAGCCACCACCGGCGTGGTCGCGGCTTCGGTGATCTCCATGGGCCTGATCTCGCTGCCCATCATGATGCGCTACGGCTACGACAGGCGCATTGCCTCGGGCGTGATTGCTGCCTCTGGCACGCTCGCGCAGATCATTCCACCCTCGCTGGTGCTGATCATTCTGGCCGACCAGCTCGGCCGCAGCGTCGGCGACATGTACAAGGGCGCGTTCATTCCCGGCCTGATGCTGACCGGCTTCTACGCGCTGTTCATCATCGGCCTGGCGATCTTCAAGCCGCACATGGTGCCGGCCCTGCCACCCGAGGCGCGCACGCTGCGCGACGCCAACGGCAAGTCGGGCATGCCTTCGCTGCTGGTGCTCACCGTGCTGTGCGTGGGTGCGTCGATCTATGTCGGCCAGCACATGGCCGAGCTGCACACCTGGTGGACCGGTGAGGCCGTGGAAAAGGTCGCGCTGGATGAAACCATCGTTGTCTCCATGTGCTTTGGCGTGGCCCTGGCGTTTCTCGCCGCCTCGTTCAACCGCATCACCCGCATGGGCCTGCTGTCCAAGGTCGCCGAGCGCGTGACCTTTGTGCTGATCCCGCCGCTGCTGCTGATCTTCCTGGTGCTGGGCACCATCTTCCTGGGCGTGGCAACACCCACCGAAGGCGGCGCCATGGGCGCGCTGGGCGCGATGGTGATGGCCATGATGCGCGGGCGTCTCAACATGGCCCTGCTGCGCCAGGCCCTGATGTCGACCACCAAGCTGTCGTGCTTCGTGATGTTCATCCTGATCGGCGCGACCATGTTCGGCCTGACCTTCCAGGGCGTGGACGGACCGCTGTGGGTCGAGCACCTGCTGGCCGGCCTGCCGGGTGGCCAGCTGGGCTTCCTGATCGTCGTCAACGTGATGGTCTTCTTCCTGGCCTTCTTCCTGGACTTCTTCGAGCTGTCGTTCATCATCGTGCCGCTGCTGGCGCCCGTCGCTGACAAGCTGGGCATCGACCTGGTCTGGTTCGGCGTGCTGCTCGCGGTCAACATGCAGACTTCGTTCATGCACCCGCCGTTCGGCTTCGCGCTGTTCTTCCTGCGCAGCGTCGCGCCGACCAAGGCCTACATGGACAAGGTCACGAAGAAGATGGTCGAGCCCGTGACCACCATGCAGATCTACGCGGGCGCCATTCCGTTCCTGGTCATCCAGCTGGTGATGGTCGCGCTGATCATCATCTTCCCGGGCATTGTCTCCAGCGGCCTCGATGAAAAGGTGGAATACGACCTCGACAAGGTGCGCCTGGAAATGGAAGCCAGCATGCCGCCGGCCATGGACTTCGAGGACCCCAGCCTGAACATGCCCGGTGGTGCCGCGCCTGCCGACGCACCGGCGCCTGAAGCTCCCGCGGCCGATGCCGCAGGCAGCGACAACGACGCGCTCAAGGCCATGCAGGAAGCGCTGGAGCGCGAAGGCAAGAAAGAATAAGCCAGGCCTGCGCCCTGCCCCCAAGCCCCTGCCGGTTCGCCCGCAGGGGCTTTTTCACTTGGGCCGGGGATCAGCCCCGAGAAAGCTTGCCGATGGCGATTTCGGCGGCCTTCTGGATATGGCTGCGCGACGCCTTCTCGGCGGCGTCGGCGTCGCGGCGCAGCAGCGCGTCGACCAGCGCCGCCATTTCCTGCGAGGTGGCCGACTTGCGCTCGGCCGAGCTGATGGTCATGGCGCGCAGCCGGTTGATGCGCGCGTTCAGCGACTGCACCACCTCCCAGGCCATTTCGAGGCCGCTGCCCAGGAACATGCGCTGGTAGAAGGCCGTGGTGCGCTCCATCACCAGCGCGAATTCGTCGCGCGCAAACGCCTGCTGGATGTGCTCGTTCAGCCGCGCCAGATCCTGCAGCGTTTCGTCCGAGGCTTTCTCGGCGCACACGCGCGCGGCCTGGCCTTCTAGCAGCGCGCGCAGGTCGTAGATCTGCCGCGCGCGGTCGACATCGACGGTGGCGACCACCGGGCCCTGCTGCGAGACGGTCTCCACCAGCCCTTCGGACTCCAGCTGGCGCAGCACTTCGCGTATCACCGAGCGGCTCACGCCCAGCAGCTCGCAGAGCTTGCGCTCCACCAGACGCTCGCCGGGAGAGAAATAGCCGCTGAAGATGGCTTCGTGCATCTTCTCCAGCGTCAGCTCACGCAAGGTCTTGGCTGACCGGTCTACTTTGAGCGACGGAGAAAGAGAGTCAAGCACAGCGGTTTCCTGGTTCAGAGCATCGCGGCCAAGGGATTTTTGCGCGGCCAGCCAAGCGGCATTCTAGTACTTGTAACAGACACCAACAACGCCTCACGCAGCCGCAGCGATGAACCTCAGAAGTCGCGCATTGACCGCCTCGGCGTCGGTCAGATTCATCATGTGGCGCGCGCCGGGCACGATCTCGGCCTGGCCCTGGGGCGCAAGCGCGGCCATGGCCTGCGACATCGCGGGGCTGGAATTCGCATCGCCTTCTCCGGTCATGAAAAGCGCGGGCATGGCCAGGTGCGGCAGCTTGGCGGCGTGGACTTCGTCGGAGGTCGCGAACAGCTGGTAGGCGCGCGCATAGCCCAGCGCGTTCACCCCGGCCAGGATGTCGCTGGCCAGTGCCGCCGTCTCGCGCAGCTGCGCGGGCACGGGCGCGCCAAACCAGCGCGCAATCGTTGCCTCGACCGTGGCCGCGACGCCCTCGTTTTGCAAGGTGAGCGCGCGCTCGAGCACGGCGGCGCGCTGCTGGGCGGAGCGCTGAAACACCGCGTTCAAGGCCAGCAGGCGCGTGCAGCGTTCAGGGTGGCGCAGCGCGAACTCTATGGCCACCAGCGCGCCCATGGAGTGGCCTACGACATGGGCGCGGGCTATCTGCAGATGCTCGAGCAGGCGCAGCAGCTGGTCGGCGAAATCGGCAAGCTGCACGCCTTCGGGCGGCAACCGGCTTTCGCCGTGACCCAGCATGTCGTAGGTCACCACGCGGTGGTTCCGGGACAATGCCTCGATCTGCGGCTGCCAGCTGCGCTGGTCCATGCCCACGCCGTGGATGAGAACAATCGTCTCGCCCGCGCCATGGACCCTGTAGGCCGTGCCTTCGCAGACACGGCTTTGCGACGGCTCAGACAGTTTCATTGGAGCCCAGCGCCGCGAGATCCTGGTAACGATCGCCGATGCGATGGTGCGGGCGCCCGCCGATCGAGGCGCCCAGCGCCACCACGATCTCGTTCGGGCCTGGTGCATCGTTGATGGCGAACTGCAGCGTCAGGTAGTGCGAGCGCTTGCCTTCGTCGTCCTTGTGCATCATTGGAATCGCCAGCGAGCAGTTCGGGCCGCCGCGCACATTGGTGAAGCTCAGATAGCTCTTGGCGCCCACGGCCTTGCGGTAGAAGTTGCCGAAATGCAGCGTGTGGATCAGCGCCGAGGCATGCTCGACTTCGCCGTCTATGCCCACCACCGCGGCCTTGCCATAGGCCTCTATGGCCGCGGCCGAGCCCGCCAGCGCGACGATGCGGTCGGTCAGCGCCTTGCCCAGGATGGGCGCGATGCGCATGATTTCCGGCGTCAGGTTCTCCTCGAACGCGCGGCCTGCCCAGGGGTTGCGCAGCACGGCGGCGACGCCGAACATTTGCAGCGGCGTGGCCGCGGCCTTGCCGCCTTCGATGAAGGTTTCCTCGGTGTAGGCAACGATTTTGCGTACGCCAATGTTCTGCAGATCGGTCATGGTCTTCTCTCTGATGGGATGCAAGGTTATTGGGGCTTGATGTCCGCGGCCTTGATGACCGCGCGATATTTCTCGACTTCCTGGGCCATGAAGCTGTTGAGCTTGCCGGCTGACTCGCCGGAGGCAATCACGCCTTGCTCGGCGAGCTTCTTGATGATTTCGGGGTTGGCCATCACGGCGCGTGCCGCGGTTTCGAGCTTGCCGGTCACATCGGCCGGCGTCTTGGTCGGCACGAACAGGCCGAACCACACGCCCAGGTCCACGGCTTCGAGGCCGGGCACCTGGCCTATGGCCGGGATGTCGGGCGCCAGCGACGATTTCTCGCGGCTGAGCACGCCATAGGCCTTGATCTTTCCAGCCTTGATGAACGACTGGGCTGCGGTCAGCGTGGAGATGCCCAGCTCGATCTGCCCGCCCATCACATCGACCAGCGCGGGCGAGGCGCCGCGGTACGGAATATGCGAGATCCTGGTGCCGGCCTTGAGGTTGAACAGCTCGCCGCCGACATGCATCGGCGTGCCGTTGCCGGCCGAGGCGAAATTCAGGATGTTCTTTTCATCCCTGGCATAGGAGATGAGTTCGGCCACGGTGTTGGGCGGCAAGGCCTTCTTGCCGACCAGCACCATCGGGCCGGTGCCGACAAACACCACGGGCTTGAGATCGCGCAGGCCGTCGAACTGCAGCGCCGGGTTGATCAGCTTGTTGATCAGCACTTCCGAGCCCGAGCCCAGCAGCAGGCTGTAGCCATCGGCCGGGGCGCGCACGGCGCGCGTCATGCCCAGCACGCCGCCCGCACCTGCCGTGTTCTCGACGACGATGGACTGGCCCAGCCTGGCCGACAGCTCGGGCGCAATGGTGCGCGCAATGATGTCAGAGCTGCCGCCCGGGGCAAACGGCACGATGAGGATGATGGGTCGGTCGGGGTAGGCCGCCCAGGCACTGCCGGCAGCGGTGGCCACCGCGCCCATGAGGATTGCCCGGCGCGTGAAACGCAGACAACGATTTTTCCAACCATCGGGCAATCCATGCATAACTGTCTCCTTGAATATATTTTGTCAGATGGTATACCAACAGACAGATTGAGTAAAAGGGGATAGCCATCAGTGTTTTCCCGGACTTCATGCCCATCCGCAAAGACATGAAAAAAGCCAGGCTAGGCCTGGCTTCGGGGTGAAGGCGGGAAGTCTCGCTCAGAGCTTCTGTGACGCCATGTAGTTGTCGAACCGAGACTCGGCAAAGCGGAACCAGAGGATCTGGTCACGCTGGAAGTTGCGGTAGTCGGCGTAGATCTTCTTCCACTCGGGATTGCTCTTGTCGAGCTCGGCGTACAGCTCCATCGTTGCCTTGAACGATGCATCCATGACACTTTGCGGAAACGGCAGCACCTTGGCCTTGGCCGCCACCAGCTGCTTGAGCGCGCCGGGATTGCGCGCGTCGTAGCGCCCCTGGGTGATCACATGGGCCTCGTGCGCCGCGGCCTGGACAATGCCACGGTACTCGGGCGTCAGTGCAGCCAGCGCCTTCTGGTTCACATAGAACTCGAGGTTCAGACTGCCCTCCCACCAGCCGGGGTAGTAGTAGTAAGGAGCGACCTTGTTGAAGCCCAGCTTCAGATCGTCATAGGGGCCTATCCACTCGGCCGCATCGATCGTGCCCTTTTCCAGCGATTGGTAGATTTCACCGCCCGGGATGTTCTGCGGCACGCCACCCATGCGCTCGATCACGCGGCCCGCAAAGCCGCCGACGCGGAACTTCAGGCCCTTGATGTCGGCCGGCGACTTCACTTCCTTGCGGAACCAGCCGCCCATCTGCGCGCCCGTATTGCCGCCCAGGAAATTGACGATGTTGTACTTGGCGTAGAACTCGCGCATCAGTTTCTGGCCGTTGCCGTCAACCATCCAGGCCGTGAGCTGGCGCGAATTCATGCCGAAGGGAATCGCTCCGCCAATCGCAAACGCCTCGTTCTTGCCGAAGAAGTAGTAAGGCGCGGTATGCGCGACTTCGACCGTGCCGTTTTGCACGCCGTCGACCACGCCAAAGGCCGGCATCAGCTCGCCGGCCGCGTGCACGGTGACGTCAAACTTGCCACCTGTCATTTCCTTGACCGCGCGGGCAAACACTTCGGCCGAGCCGTAGATGGTGTCCAGGGACTTGGGAAAGCTCGAGGCGATGCGCCAGCGCACCACGGGTTGGGCATGCACGGCGGGGGCAGCCCCGGCCGCCAGAACACCGGCAATGCCGGCGTTTTTCAAGATGGAACGACGATCCAATTTGTGTCTCCTGTGTGATACCGAGCCTGCCCGCCCCGCAGCGGCAACAGGGCGAAAAAAAACCGGCCAGGGCTGGCTGTCGACAGACAACCCTGATACCGGTTTCGTGCCATGGGCCGGAGAGCGTGTGCGCTGCCAGCCATGTACTGTGCTTACAGCTTGACGGAAGTCATGTAGCTGTTGAAGCGGAACTCCGAGAAGCGCTCCCACAGCAGTTGGTCGCGCTGGAACGCGCGCATGTCCTGGTGGATCTTCTTGAACTCGGGCGACTTGGCCTCATGCTCGGCAAAGACTTCCATCGAGGCCTTGAAGCCGGCGTCCATGACATCCTTGGGGAAAGGCTTGAGCTGGGTCTTGTCGGCCACGAGCTTCTTGAGCGCGATGGGGTTGAAGGCGTCGTACTTGGAGGTCATGTCGCGCGCTGCGATCTTGGTCGCGGCATCGACGATGGCCTTGTTCTCGGTAGACAGCGCGGCATAGGCCTTGGTGTTGACGAAGAACTCGAGTTCGGCGCCACCTTCCCACCAGCCGGGGTAGTAGTAGTAAGGCGCGACCTTGTTGAAGCCCAGCTTCTGGTCATCGTAGGGGCCGACGAATTCGGTGGCGTCCAGCGTGCCTTTTTCCAGCGCCTGGTAGACATCGCCCGCGGGCATGTTCTGCGCGACCACGCCCAGCTTGGCCATGGCTTCGCCGAACAGGCCGCCGCCCAGGCGCATCTTCAGGCCCTTGAGGTCGGCTGCGGACTTGATTTCCTTGCGGTACCAGCCGCCCATCTGCGTGCCCGTATTGCCCGCGCTGTAGCTCTTGAAGTTGTAGCTGGCGAAAAACGCATCCATCAGCTTGCGGCCGTTGCCATGGTCCATCCAGGCGTCCATCTGGCGCGCGGTCAGGCCGAAAGGCACGGCGCAGGCAAAAGCAAAGATCGCATCCTTGCCGGTGAAGTAGTAGGGCGCGGTCTGCGCCATTTCGATGGTGCCGTTCTGCAGCGCATCGACCACGCCGAAAGCCGGCATCAGTTCGCCTGCGGCATGCAGGGACACTTCAAACTTGCCACCCGACAGCGCCTTGACGGTGCGCGCAAACATTTCGGCACTGCCGAAGATGGTATCGAGCGACTTGGGAAAGCTCGATGCCAGGCGCCAACGCACGGCGGCTTGCGCATGCACGGCAGGCGCGACACCCGCGGCCAGAACGCCTGCGATACCCGCCTGCTTGATCAATGAACGACGATCCATGTAAACACTCCGGTAATAGGCCTGGCTGAACCAAAGTCAGCTCCCCCGTGGAGATGGGCTACCCATCCAGGCTGGTTGTCAGCGATTGTAAAAACGCCACGGTCACAAACCGTCCTGGGTAAACCCGGCTTTACCCGCATTCAAGCCACATTTTTTGCATACAAAGCGCGTATGCGCGCGCGCGCCCTGCCCTGTGACAAATGGCGGGCGAAAAAAAGCCGCCCCGGGGGCGGCTTTTCATCAGCGCCTGGCGCGGGCTCAATGGCCGGAAAAACGCGCCCGCACCGACTTTGCAATGCCTGCGGCGTCCAGCCCCTGCAGCGCCAGCAGCTTGGCCGGATCGCCATGCTCGATGAACTGGTCGGGCAGGCCCAATTGCAGCACCGGGCGCTGCACGCGCGCGGCCTGCAGGGCTTCGAGCACGGCGCTGCCGGCGCCGCCCATGATCGCGCCCTCTTCCAGCGTGACCAGCGCGTCGTGGCGCGAGGCCACGTCAAGCAGCAGTTCGACGTCCAGCGGCTTGGCCCAGCGCATGTTGACCACGGTGGCATCGAGCGCCTCGGCCGCTTCGAGCGCGGGGTACAGCAGGCTGCCAAACGACAGGATGGCAATGCGCGGCGCGGCATCGGCCGGCAAGGTCGATTCGCGGCGGATCTCGCCCTTGCCGAAAGGCAGGCCTTCGAGACTGGCCAGGGGCTCGACCCCCGCGCCGCTGCCGCGCGGATAGCGCACCGCAACCGGGCCGTTCTGCGCGAACGCCGTGCTCAGCAGCTGGCGGCATTCGCGTTCATCGGCGGGACAGGCCATGGCCATGTTGGGGATGCAGCGCACGAACGGAATGTCGTAATTGCCCGCATGCGTCGCGCCATCGGCACCGACCAGGCCGGCGCGGTCCAGGGCGAACACCACGGGCAGGTTCTGCAGCGCCACGTCGTGGATCAGCTGGTCATAGCCGCGCTGCAGGAAGGTCGAGTAGATCGCGACCACGGGCTTGACGCCTTCGCAGGCCATGCCGGCGGCATACGTGACAGCATGCTGCTCGGCAATGCCCACGTCGTAGTAACGCAGCGGAAAGCGCTGCTCGAACTCGACCATGCCCGAGCCTTCGCGCATGGCGGGCGTGATGCCGACCAGGCGCTCGTCCTGGGCCGCCATGTCGCACAGCCAGCGGCCGAAGACCTGGGTGAACGTCGTCTTGGGCGGGGTCGCGGGCTTGACGATGCCGACTTCGGGATCGAACTTGCCCGGGCCGTGGTAGGTGACGGGATCGGCCTCGGCCAGCTTGTAGCCCTGGCCTTTCTTGGTCACCACGTGCAGGAACTGCGGGCCTTCCAGGCCCTTGATGTTTTCCAGCGTGGGGATCAGCGAATCGAGGTCATGGCCGTCGATAGGGCCAATGTAGTTGAAGCCGAAGTTCTCGAACAGCGTGGCCGGAACCACCATGCCCTTGGCCGACTGTTCCAGGCGCTTGGCAAGCTCAAGCAGCGGCGGCACCTGCTTGAGCACGCTCTTGCCCATGTCGCGCGCCTTGGCGTAGAACTGCCCGCTCATCAGCTGCGCCAGATAGCGGTTGAGCGCGCCCACCGGCGGGCTGATGCTCATGTCGTTGTCGTTGAGGATCACCAGCAGGTTGGAGTCCGAGACACCCGCGTTGTTGAGCGCCTCGAACGCCATGCCGGCGGTCATCGCGCCGTCGCCGATGATCGCCACGGCGCGGCGCTTCTCGCCCTTGCGCTTGGCGGCCAGCGCCATGCCCAGGGCCGCCGAGATGCTGGTCGACGAATGCGCGGTGCCGAAGGTGTCGTACTCGCTTTCGCTGCGCAGCGGAAAGCCCGACAGTCCGCCGAGCTGGCGCAGGCTGGGCATGCGGTCGCGCCGACCGGTGAGGATCTTGTGCGGATAGGTCTGGTGGCCCACATCCCAGACCAGGCGGTCGTAGGGCGTGTTGAACACCGCATGCAGCGCCACGGTGAGTTCCACCGTGCCCAGGTTGGAACTCAGGTGGCCGCCCGTGCGGGACACGCTGTCGAGCACATAGCTGCGCAGTTCAGCGGCCAGCGTCTTGAGCTGGGCGCGCGTGAAGCGGCGCATGTCGGCGGGACTGTCGACCGTCTGCAGCAGGGGATAGGAATTCGTGGACATTTGCTATTTTTCTAGTAGCAGCCAATGCTCATGGAGCATATGCGAGGCCAATTTACTCTAGTTCTCATATTCGGCGCACCGGGCGGGCGACAAGACCCGCGCGCACGCAGGTCGGTCGCGCTGCCTCAGTGCGAGCGGCGAATCACCTGGTCGGCCAGGGCCGACAGCGCGCGCG
>JBBKVU010000244.1:0-3579 GCA_037968595.1 Comamonas sp. | reverse complement strand
CGCAGCTCGGGCAGCACCAGCTCGATGAAATCGTCGAGGCCACCGGGAAACCACGGCCCCATGATGTTGAAGCCGTCGGCGCCGCCTTCCTCGAACCATTGCTGCAGCTGGTCGGCAATGGTTTTGGGCGTGCCCACCACCTGCTGGTGGCCGCGCGCGCCGGCGATCTTCAGGTACAGCTGGCGAATCGTCAGCCCGTCGCGGCGCGCCAGATCGATCAGCAGGCGCTGGCGGCTTTGCGGGCCTTCGGTGGGCGGCAGCTCGGGCAGCGGGCCGTCGACGGGGTAGCCCGACAGGTCCACGCCGCCGGAAATCCCCGCGAGCAGCGACAGCCCCACAACCGGGTCTATCAGCGACTGCAGCTGCTCGAACTTGGCGTCGGCCTCCTCCTGGGTGCGGCCGACGATGGGATAGATGCCCGGCATGATCTTCACGTCATCGGGGTGGCGGCCATATTGCTGCACGCGGGCCTTGATGTCGGCATAGAAGCCTTGCGCCTCGGCAAAGGTCTGGTGGGCGACAAAGATCACTTCGGCGGTGCGCGCCGCGAGTTCGCGCCCGTCTTCGGACGCCCCGGCCTGCACCACCACCGGCCGGCCCTGGGGCGAGCGCGCGACATTGAGCGGGCCGCGCACCTGGAAGTGCGTGCCCCGGTGGTTCAGCGGGTGTAGCTTGTCGGCGTCGAAGTAGCTGCCGCTGGCCTTGTCGCGCACGAAGGCGTCGTCTTCCCAGCTGTCCCACAGGCCCGTGACGACATCGTGGAACTCGGCCGCGCGGCGGTAGCGGTCGGCATGCGCGTACTGGTCGGCGCGGTTGAAGTTCAGCGCCTCGGCCTTGGTGGCCGAAGTCACCAGGTTCCAGCCCGCGCGCCCGCCCGAGATCTGATCGAGCGAGGCGAACTTGCGCGCCAGGTTGTAGGGCTCGTGGTAGCTGGTCGAGGCGGTGGCAATCAGGCCTATGCGATCGGTCACGGCGGCCAGCGCCGACAGCAGCGTCAGCGGCTCGAAATGCTCGCTGCGCGCGGTGCGTGCCAGCGCCTCGATGTTCTCGGAGCGCACGGCCACGCCGTCGGCGAGAAACACCGCGTCGAACTTCGCCGCCTCGGCCTTCTGCGCGAGCTGCACGTAGTGGCGGAAATTGATGCCCGCGTCTTCCTGCGCCTCGGGGTGGCGCCAGGCCGCGATGTGGTGGCCGGTCTGCATCAGAAAGGCGCCGAGCTTGATCTGCTTTTTGGGAGTGGTCACGGAGGGCTTTCGTTGGGAGGGAAGATCACCAGGCAAAGCGGATGCGTTCGCTGGAAAAACCGATGGGTGTGACGGGCTGCGCCGGCGGCACGTCGCTGGGGCCGGGGCCGGCCGCGACTAGCCGGTCGGGGCCCAGGAAGTCGGCCAGGACGTCATCGCGGATGCGGATGAACTCCGGGTCGCTGCGGTTGCGCGGGTGGGGCAGATTGACCGGAACAATGCGGCGAATGCGCCCCGGGTGCGGCTGCATCACCACCACGCGGTCGCCGAGAAACACGGCCTCCTCGACGTCGTGCGTGACCAGCAGCATGGTGATGCGCTCCTTCTGCCAGATGCGCTGCAGTTCGCCTTGCAGGCGCGCGCGCGTCAGCGCATCGAGCGCGCCAAACGGCTCGTCGAGCAGCAGCACGCGCGGGCGATTGACCAGGCCGCGCGCAATTGCCACGCGCTGCGCCATGCCGCCCGAAATCTGGTGCGGAAACGACTTCTCGAAGCCTTCGAGTCCGACCAGGGCCACATGTTCGGCAATCAGATTGCGCTTTTGCTGGGCGTTGAAGGTCGCGTTGCGCAGGCCCACGCCTATGTTCTGCTCCACGGTGAGCCAGGGAAACAGGCGGTGGTCCTGGAAGACGATGCCGCGGTCCAGGCCCGGGCCGCTGATGGCTTCGCCGCCCAGCGTGATGGCACCGTCGTACGCGGTGTCCAGGCCCAGCACCAGGCGCAGCAGCGTCGACTTGCCGCAGCCGCTGGCGCCGACGATGCTGACGAATTCGCCCGCGGGCAGCTGCAGGTCTATGTCCTGCAGCACCTGCAGGCTGCCGTCGGCCGATTGGCTGCTGTCGAAGCGCTTGGAGGCGACGTGGATGTGCAGGTCATCCGTGGTGACGGTGCTTGTCATGGGTGGGTGCCTTTGAAAAGAGGGGAGGGGTTTCAGCGGCCCAGCCGCCGCGCCAGGGCGCGCTCCAGCGTGCGCGCGCTGGCATTCATGAGCCAGCCGACCAGGCCTATGGCCACCATGCCGAACAGCACCAGGTCCATGCGGAAATGCTCGCTGCCTTCGATCAGCAGGTTGCCCACGCCGCGCCCCGACACCAGCAGGTATTCGGCGCCTATGGTGGCCAGCCAGGAGTACACCAGGGCCAGATAGACGCCGGTGAAGATCGAGGGCGCGGCCGACGGCAGCACCACATGCCAGATGGTCTGGGCCCGGGTGTAGCCGTAGACGCGCGCGACTTCAAGCAGCGTGGCCGGCGTGCTGCGTATGCCGTCGGCGGTGTTGACGACCACCGGCACCAGCGCGGCCAGCGACAGGAACACCACCTTGGCGACATCGCCCAGGCCGAACCAGACCGAGATCAGCGGAATCCAGGCAAACAGCGAGATCTGCTTGAAGGTGTTGAAGCTCGGACCGACGATGCGGTTGAAGCGCGGCCACAGGCCCAGCAGGCCGCCGAGCACCAGGCCGCTGCTGGTGCCGATCACGAAGCCGGTGAGCTCGCGCGCCAGGCTGGCGCGCAGGTTGAGCCACAGCACGCCGCTGCTGATCAATTCCCAGCCGGTGTCCAGCACCTTGGCGGGCGAGACCAGCAGCGCCGAGTTCACCAGATCGAGTCGCGAGACCAGCGCCCACAGCACGATGGCCGCGAACGGCACGACCAGACCGCGCCAGCGTCCGGCAAGGGCCTTGTCGCGGCGCGTGGGCGCAATGGCTGCCGGCGCTGCGACCGGCAAGGGGGAGAGGGTGGTTGTGTTCACAGCAGGCCTTTCGGGGTGGGACGCGCGCCATGGCGCGCGGCAACGCGCGCTTCGGCCCAATCCAGCAGACGATCGATCGCATAGCCCAATGCGCCGACAACGATCACCGCCGCCATCACCAGGTCGAGCTGGAACAGCTGGCGGCCATAGACGATCAGATAGCCCAGGCCTTCGCTGGACGCGACCAGTTCCACCACCACCAGCGACAGCCAGGCCTTGGTGAAGCCCAGGCGCAGCGCGGTGAACAGCGTGGGCATGGCGGTGGGCACGACGATCTCCAGCACCTGCTGGCGGCGCGAGTAGCCATAGACATTGCCGACTTCCAGCAGCGTCGCCGGCGTCTGGCGAAAGCCCTGCAGCGTGCCCAGCGTCACCGGCACCAGCGCGGCCTTGGCAATCAGGATGTACTTGAGCGGTTCGCCTATGCCGACCAGCAGCAGCACGAATGGCAGCCAGCCAAGCACGGGAATCTGCACCAGCGCATTGAACGTCGGCAGCAGATAGGCCTCCACGGTCTACGACAGCCCCATGGCCGCGCCCAGCAGCAGGCCAAGCGCGCTGCCGAGGTTCAATGCGCTGG
>JBBKVU010000243.1:0-7276 GCA_037968595.1 Comamonas sp. | reverse complement strand
GGTGTCAAGTGGGCCTCGCCCACGCCGCCGAGCAGCGGCACGCGCCCGGCAATGCACTCGGCCGCCACCTGCACCATGCGTTCGGCCTCCTGCGCCTGCAGCCCATAGAATTCACTGGTGTTGCCGTTCGCCACCAGCACATGCACGCCGGCATCGACCGCGCGGTCGACCACGGGCTGCAGGGGGGCGCTGCAGATGGCGTCCTGCGCATCGAAAGGCGTGACGAGGATGCCGGAAATGCCGTTGAGCGCCGCGCGCAGTGCCGGGCCGGTAAATGAAGTCATATGGGCTCCCAGAAGACTGTTGTTCGAAGACAGTGACTCTAGGAGCGCATCCAGGCGGCGTCCAATCCAGACATCGGATGCCGCAATTCAATAAATGAATCATGTTCCAACTGTCCCAACTTCGCTGCTTTGTCGCCGTGGCTTCCGAGCTGCATTTCGGTCGCGCTGCGGCGCTGCTGAACATGACCCAGCCGCCGCTGACGCGGCAGATCCAGCTGCTCGAGCATGAAGTCGGCGTGCAGCTGCTCGAGCGCGCCGGCGGCGCCGTGCGCCTGACGGTGGCCGGCAAGATCTTTCTGCGCGAAGCCGAGGACATACTGCGCCGCAGCCAGGCGGCAACGATTGCCGCGCGCCGCGCGATGCAGGCCGAGGCCGGCAGCGTGACGCTGGGCTTCATTCCAGCGGCCAGCTTCACCATACTGCCGCAGCTGCTGGCCTTCATCCGCGCGCGCCTGCCCGACGTGCACCTGGTGCTGCGCGAGATGCAGTCGGTCGATCAGATCGAGGCCATAGGCGCCGACCGGATCGACATCGGCATCGTGCGGCCCTTTGCGCCGCGCAGCTTCAGCGCCTGCGCGCCCCTGTTGCGCGAGCCGTTCATGCTGGCCATGCCGCTGGACCACGCGCTCGCGGCCCTTGAGGAAGTGCCGCTTTCGGCACTGCAAGGCCAGGCCTTCATCGAGTTCTGCCCCTCGGAGTCACGCTATCTGTACGAGATCGTTGCCGGTCAGCTGCGCGCCAACGGCGTGGCGCCCGAGACCGTGCAGACGCTGAGCCATACGCATTCGATCCTGGCGCTGGTCGATGCCAACGTCGGCATTGCGCTGGTGCCGCGTTCCTCCATGAAGCTGCGCTACGCCAATGTCTGCTTCAAGCCACTGAGCAACGTGACGGGCCTGGATGTGGAACTGCACCTTGCCTGGCGGCGCGAAGGCCGCCATGGCGTGGCGAACACGCTGCGGGAATTGCTGCAGGCAGAGTTTCCCGCGGCGGCCTGAGCCGGGGCTCAGACGCGCTGGATAAACCCGTCCAGCAGCTGTGCAAACACCTCGGGCTGCTCCACGCAGCTGATGTGCGCGGCCTCGATGGCGGCCAGTTCGGCACCGGCAATGCCGGCGGCAATTTCTTCGGACAGCGCCATCGGCGTGGCTGCGTCCAGCGTGCCGCCTATGACCAGCGCCGGGCAGCGGATCGACGAATTGGTCTGGTGCAATTCAATGCCCGCGACGGCGGCGCAGGCCTGGGCGTAGGGCTTGGCGGGAATCCGCACCAGCGCTTCGCGCATCTGGGCCACGCGCGCCGGATGGCGCGCCAGGAAATCGGGCGACAGCCAGCGTTGCAGCGCGCCGTCGGCAATCGTCGCCACGCCTTGCGCGGCCACGGTCTCGATGCGCGTGCTCCAGCCCTGGCGCGCGGCGGCGTCGTAATGCGCGGCCGAGTTGGCAATGGTGATGCTGCGCACCGTGTCGGGGTGCAGCGCAGCCAGTGCCTGGGCCGTCATGCCACCCATGGACACACCGGCGAAATGCACCGGTCCGCGCCCCAGCCGGGCAATCAGTTCGGCCGCGTCGGCGGCCAGATCGTGCATGTTGAAATCCGCGTCGCTGGCCGGCGAGCGGCCATGGCCGCGCTGGTCGTAGCGCACGACGGTATAGCGGTCCTGCAGCAGTTCGGTGACTTCGTCCCACATATGCAGGTCGCAGCCCAGCGCGTGGCTCAGAACGATGACGGGACCTTGTCCCTGGACGATGGAATGCAATTCGGGCATGGCAGCAGCGAAAAAAAAGGGGGGCCAAATGGAAAAAGGGCCTGCAAGCAGGCCCGGTAAGGATAAGGTCAATCCACCTTGATGTTGGATTCCTTGATCAGCTTGGTCCAGCGGTCCGTCTCGGTCTTCAGATGGGCGGCAAGCGCCTGCGGCGTGCTGCCTATGGGTTCGGCGCCGATGGCGCTCAGGCGCTTCTTGACCTCGGGGTCGTTCATCGCTTCGTTGAGCGTCTTGCCCAGCTTTTCAACGATGGGCGCGGGCGTGCCTGCGGGCATGAAGGTCGCGAACCAGGGCGAGACTTCGTAGCCGGGAACGCCGGCTTCGGCCACCGTGGGCACGTCGGGCAGCGAAGGCGAGCGCGTCTTGGTGGTGATGGCGATTGCCCGCAGCTTGCCGGCCTCGATGTGGGGGCGCGCCGAGGTGATGCTGTCAAACATGAAAT
Source organism: Comamonas sp. (assembly GCA_037968595.1). Taxonomy (GTDB): domain Bacteria; phylum Pseudomonadota; class Gammaproteobacteria; order Burkholderiales; family Burkholderiaceae_C; genus Comamonas. Next base: position 4,782 of record JBBKVU010000243.1, on the reverse strand, counting down.
CCACCTGGCCGCCCAGCAGATCGGTCACGGCCGGGCCGCTGCCGCGGTAAGGCACATGCAGCATCTTCACGCCGGTCAGGGACGTGAAGCTCGCACCCGCGAGATGGATCGAGGTGCCGTTGCCGGCCGAGGCATAGGTCAGCTTGTCAGGGTTCTGCTTGGCCTTGGCGATCAAGTCCTTGACGCTCTTCACGTCCGACTGCTTGGGTCCCGCGACCAGGATGTTGGGCACCACGGCCAGCAGGCTCACGGGCGCGAAGTCCTTGATCGGGTCGTAGCTCAGCTTGTTGTAGAGCGCGCCATTGGTTGCCATGCCTATCGAGGTGATCATCAGCGTGTAGCCGTCGGCCGGCGACTTGGCCACGGCGTCGGCGCCGATGTTGCCGCCCGCGCCCGCCTTGTTCTCGATGACGAAAGGCTGGCCCAGCTTGCGGCCCGCGACTTCACCCAGCGTGCGCGCAATCGCATCCATGGCACCGCCCGGCGGGAACGGCACTATCCACTTGACCGGCTTGTCGGGCCAGTTGCCGACGGCGCCCTGGGCAAAGCTGGAAATGGCGCAGGCGGCGAGCGCGGCGCCCAGCAGGGTTTTTTGCAGAAAGCGGTTTTTCATTTTTTGTCTCCTTCAGAGGTTCTTGGTTCTGGACAGCGGCGCTCAGGCGATCGCTGATGGGTGGCGCGCCAGCGGCGTCACGTCGATGTCCATGTAGGGGAACAGGGGCAGGCCCTGCAGCAGATCGTGCAGTTCGTCGTTCGACGCGACATTGAAGACGCTGTAGTTGGCGTACTCGCCGACCACGCGCCAGATCGACTGCCAGCGGCCGTCGCGCTGCAGTTCCTGCGAATAGGCTTTCTCGCGCAGCTTGATCTCATTGACCTGCTCTGCGGGCAGATCATGGGGAATGCGCACATCCATGCGGACAAGAAACAACATTGCTGACTCCTTTGAAGTTGAGGCCGCCAGCGCCAGGCGCGCGGCCGGAAAAATGTCAGGCGCGCACCGCGCCCAGATCCACGTGCAGCGGCTGCTGGCCGGCCAAAGCGCGGTCGAAGCGGTCAAGCTGGCTCAGCGACACCGTGACGCCGTAGCCCGGGCCGTCGGGCAGCTGCAGCTCGAAGTCGCGAATCGCCATCTGCTGCTCGACGATGTCATCGACCAGCAGCTGCGGGCCGAACAGCTCGCAGCCATGGTGGGCGCCGGGCAGCGTCGAAAACACGTGGGCCGAAGCCGCGCTGCCTATCGAGGTCTCCAGCATGGTGCCGCCATACCAGCCGATGTCGGCGGCCTCGGCCACGGCCGCGACCTTGCGCGTGCGCAGCAGGCCGCCGTGCTTGGCAACCTTGAGCGAGAACACGTGCGCGGCCTGCTCGCGCGCCAGCAGCATCGCGTCCTGCGGCGTGCAGACGGTCTCGTCGGCCATGATCAGCGCGCCCTTGAGTTCCTGCGTCAACTGGCGCAGCGCGGGCACATTCCACTTGGCGACGGGTTGCTCGATCAGCGTCACTCCGGCCTCGACCAGTTTCGGCAGGTAGCGGCGCGCGGTGTTCCCGTCCCAGGCCTGGTTCACGTCCACGGTGAGCGTCGCCGTATCGGGCAGACCGCGCGCGATGCGGCTCACATGGGCAACGTCGTCCTGCGGCGCGCGCGCGCCTATCTTCATCTTGAAGATCCGGTGGCGACCCTGCTCCAGGCGCAGCCGGGCTTCCTGCAGGTCGCGCTCCACATCTCCGCTGGCCAGCGTCCAGGCCAGGGGCAGGCTCTGGTGCAGCTTGCCGCCCAGCAGCTGCCAGGCGGGGATGTCCAGCGTGCACGCCAGGGCGTCGATCAGCGCCATTTCAACCGCCGATTTGGCAAATGCATTGCCCTTGCAGGCCAGGTCCATGCGCGCCAGCACCTGCTCTATGCCGCCGGCCTGCTGGCCGAGCACGGCCGGCGCGAGATAGTTCTCGATAGCGTGGGCAATGCTCTCGGGCGACTCCTCGTTCCAGGACGGGCCGCCAATGGTCGCGGCTTCGCCGAAACCGCAGGCGCCGTTGCGCAGCCACAGCTGGACGATGACCGGGCTCTGGCGCTGGATGGAACCAAACGACAGCTTGTGCGGGCGAATGGTGGGGATGTCCAGGATGCGCACCTGGATGCGTTCGATGGTGAATTCTTGGCTCATGCGGATCTCTTTGCTGCGGCTTGGCAGGAAGAAAAATGCCGCTGGAGTACAGCTTAATGTCGGTTATTTATCCAATCCAATGATTTATTTCTGTTGATTCATTCGATAATTTCGAACGTTCATCTTTTGCCGGGACTGCTTCCATGGAAATCCGTCAGCTGCGCTACTTCCTCGACATTGCCCGGACCGAGCACCTGACGACCTCGGCCAAGCAGCTGTTTGTCACCCAGTCGACGCTGTCGCACGGCCTGCGCCAGATCGAGGAGGAGCTGGGCGTGCCGCTGTTCGAGCGCGTGGGCCGGGGCCTGAAGCTGTCGCAGGCCGGACGGGTGTTCAAGGACTATGCGGCGCGCGCGCTGCAGGAGCTCGAGGCCGGGCGCATGGCGCTGGCAGACCTGGCGAGCCTGCAGGCCGGCCAGCTGACCGTGGGGGTGATTCCCACCTCGCTGCACACGCTGGTGCCGTCGGCCGTGGCGGCGTTCAATGCGCGCTACCCCAAGATCCACGTGGTGCTGCGCGAGCTGCTCGCGCCCGAGATCGAGGCGTTGCTGCTCAGCGGCGATCTGGACCTGGGCATGGCGTTTCATCCCGCGGGCGTCGAGGGTGTCGACTCGGAGCCGCTGTTCGAGGAGCACATGCAGTTTGTCGCCCATGCCTCGCACCCACTTGCGGGCCAGCAGCCCTTGCAGCTGCAGCAGCTGCAGGACGTGCCGCTGGCGCTGCTGTCGCGGCGCTTCGCGACGCGGCGACTGCTCGAGGAACATTTGCGCGCCGCGGGCGTGCAGCCCAAGGTCATGGTCGAGATGGAATCGGTGCACGCGCTGATTGCCGCCTGCCACTGCGGACCGCAGCTGGCATGCATCGTTCCAGAGCGCGCCGCGCAGCTGCACGGCCAGGGGCTTTGCGCGCTCGGCCTGCAGCCGCCGCTGCTGCGCACCGCCAGCCTGCTGTGGAATGCGCGCACCTCGCGCAGCGCGGCCGCGCAGGCCTTTGCCGGCCTGCTCATCGAGAGCGTGCAGCAGCAATGGAGCGCACCTCCCCACCCCTCCATTCATGCATGAATCTCATATCTGGATGCAAACAAATCGTTTGCCCGGGAAAACGCAAGGGTCTACGATCGCATCCAGTTCCTGCCCACCATGCGCATTCCGCAAAGGTGGCTGCAGCCCCCCGCTATTTACCGCATCCGAGGAGACACATCATGGCCGGCAACTTCCAATGGGACGATCCCTTCCAACTCGACCAGCAGCTCACCGAAGACGAGCGCATGGTGCGCGATGCCGCGCGTGACTACTGCCAGGGCCAGCTGGCGCCGCGCGTGCTGGAAATGTTCCGCCATGAAAAGTCCGACATCACCATCTTCCGCGAGATGGGCGAGCTGGGCCTGCTGGGCCCGACGATTGGCACCGAATACGGCGGCGCCGGCCTGAACTACGTGAGCTACGGCCTGGTGGCACGCGAGATCGAACGCATCGACTCGGGCTACCGCTCCATGGCCAGCGTGCAAAGCTCGCTCGTGATGGTGCCGATCAACGAATTCGGCACCGAAGAACAAAAGCAGAAGTACCTGCCCAAGCTGGCCAGCGGCCACTTCATCGGCTGCTTCGGCCTGACCGAACCCGACCACGGCTCCGACCCGGGCTCGATGGCCACGCGCGCCCACAAGGTCGACGGCGGCTACAAGCTCAAGGGCAGCAAGATGTGGATCACCAACAGCCCCGTGGCTGACGTGTTTGTCGTCTGGGCCAAGGAAGTCTCCGAGACCGGCGCCGTGGGCCAGATCCGCGGCTTCATCCTGGAAAAGGGCTGGAAGGGTCTGACGGCTCCCGCCATCCACGGCAAGGTCGGCCTGCGTGCCTCGATCACCGGTGAAATCGTCATGGACGACGTGTTTGTTCCCGAAGAAAACGCCTTCCCCGAAGTGCGCGGTCTCAAGGGTCCGTTCACCTGCCTCAACAGCGCACGCTACGGCATTGCCTGGGGCGCGATGGGCGCGGCCGAAGCCTGCTGGCACACCGCGCGCCAGTACACGCTGGACCGCAAGCAGTTCGGCCGCCCCCTGGCCGCCAACCAGCTGGTGCAAAAGAAGCTCGCCGACATGCAGACCGAAATCACGCTGGGCCTGCAAGCCGCGCTGCGCGTCGGCCGCATGAAGGACGAACACCAGAACGTGGTGGAAATCACCTCGCTGATCAAGCGCAACAACTGCGGCAAGGCCCTCGACATCGCCCGCATGGCCCGCGACATGCTTGGCGGCAACGGCATCAGCGATGAATTCGGCGTCGCCCGCCATCTGGTAAACCTCGAGGTGGTCAACACCTACGAAGGCACGCACGATGTGCATGCGCTGATTCTGGGCCGCGCGCAGACGGGGATCGCGGCGTTCGCGAACTGATTGCACTGAGCGGGGAGGCAGGGCCTGCCCGAGCCGCTCGGCAGTTCCGTACGTCCTGAGCCTTAATCATGAGGACCGGGCGTTCATCCTTCGACAAGCTCACCACGAACGGTTGTTCCGTTCGCCCTGAGCCTGTCGAAGGGTGAACGGCCTGCCCTCCAGTAGAAGCCCCCATGACCACATCCCCCCCCACCGCCCTCGCCGGCATCAAGGTCCTCGACC
>JBBKVU010000242.1:0-5001 GCA_037968595.1 Comamonas sp. | reverse complement strand
GGCCCAGCAGTGCGGGCGCCGGCAGCAGGCCGGCGGCCAGGGTGCGGGCTAGAAATTGCCGCCTGTGCAGCGCTGAGTAATGGGTCATCTGGCTTGTCTCCTGTCGTTATGTTCGGTATGTGCTTGCGGCCAGCGGTGAAAGCGCCCCGCCGTCTTCAGGACCTCGGCGTCAGCAGTTCCTTGGCAATGGTGTTGCGCTGGATCTCGCTGGTGCCGGTGAGCACGCGGTACATGCGCAGCATGCGAAACAGGAACTCCACGCGCCGGCCCTGGACGATGCCCTCGCCGCCATGGATCTGCACCGCCCGGTCGGCGACGCGAAACGCAGTCTCGGAGCAAAACAGCTTGGCCATGGAGGCTTCGGCGCGCGCCTCGCTGCCGGCGTCGATCTGCCGCGCCGTGACCAGCATCAGCGCGCGCGCCGCGCTCAATTCGGTGGCCATGTCGGCCAGCATGTGCTGTATCGCCTGGAACTCGCCAATCGCGCGGCCAAACTGGCGCCGCTGCAGCGCATAGTCGCGCGCATCGCGCAGCGCCACCTGGGCCAGGCCCACCATGGCCGGGCAGTGCAGCAGCCGATTGACCGTGATGCGCCCCAGCGCCAGCGCCAGCCCCCGGCCCGGCGCGCCGATCAGATTTGCAGCTGGCACGCGGCAGGCCTGAAGCACGATATCGCCGGTATGCGACTGCCCGGCCATGGTCTTGTAGCCGGTCTCCACGCGCACGCCCGGGGACTTCAGATCCACGAAGAAGGCCGAGATCTCGCGCTGCGCCGGGTCGCTGGCCGTGGAGGCCATCAGCACCGCATAGTCGGCAAACGGCGAGCCCGAGATGAAACGCTTGCGTCCATCGAGCACGTAGTCGTCGCCGTCGCGCACCGCCTGCGTCTGCAGCGCACCCGCGTCCGAGCCGGCCTGCGACTCGGTGAGCGCAAAGCAGATCGCCTTGTCCGCCTGGGCAACCGGTGTGATGAACTGCTGCAGCTGATAAGGCGTGGCATGGCGCGCCAGCGCGCCCACGCGCGGCGGACCGCTGAGTTCGCCCAGCACATGCGGCGCAAACGGCGAGCCGCTGGCGTAGATGGCTTCCTTGATGAGCACATGGTCGAGCACCGACAGGTCCAGGCCGCCCATGGCCCGGGGCAAGGTCATGCCGTAAAAGCCCAGTTCCTGCGAGCGTTTCCAGACCTGCTGCAGCAGGGCGCGGTCCGCGCCATGCTCGTGATCGACGCCATGCGCGGCCGCCAGCGCGGCGAGTTCGCCGCCCAGAAAATCGTGGATGCGGGCGATGAATTCGCGCGCGCGCTCCGAGCCCTCGAACGGCACATCGAACAGCGGGGCGGGAATGAGGGAGATGGAATCGGTCTTCATTGCGTGTCTTTCTCAGTTCACCATGCGGCTGTGGCCGGTCCAGTAAAGCGCTTGAATCGCCTTGCGCATCACCTTGCCGTTGGGGTTCTTGGGCAGGGAATCGACAAACTCGATGTGGCGCGGGCGCTTGAAGCCGCCCAGCAGCTGGGCGCAGAAGCGGTCTATGGCCTGGACATCGGCGCTGCGCCCCGGCTTGAGCACCACATGCGCGGCCACGGCCTCGCCCCATTTGTCGTCGGGAATGGCAAACACGCAGGCATCGGCGACGGCCTCGTGCTGGTAGAGCACCGCCTCCACTTCCGAGGGATAGACGTTGAAGCCTCCGCTGATCACCATGTCCTTCTTGCGGTCCACGATGTAGACATAGCCCTCCTCGTCCGCGCGCGCCAGGTCGCCCGTGTGGTAGCGGCCGTTCTTGAGCACCTCGGCCGTGAGCTCGGGCGCGCGCCAGTAGCCGGCAAAGACATCGGGCCCGCTGACCACGATTTCGCCGATCTCCCCGGGCGCGACGGGCAGGCCGGCGTCGTCGACGATCTCCACCAGCGATTCAAGGAAGGGGCGGCCGCAGGAGGCCAGGCGTTCGGGCCGGGCCGCGCGCGCAAACAGATGGTCTTCGACCGACAGCCCGCAGACGCCCGAGGTGGTCTCGCCCGCGCCGTAGCCCTGCGACAGCACGGGCCCGAACACGTCCATGGCGCGCAGGATGCGCGCCGGCGCCATGGGCGCCGCGCCGTATCCCAGGCGCAGCAGGTCGGGCAGCGGGCGATACTGGCCGTCGAGCTCGGCCAGCAGCATGTTGATCATGGTCGGCACCATGAAGGTGTGCGTCACGCGCTCGGCGCGCATTTCCGCCAGGAATCTTCCGGGCTCGAAGCCCGAGAACAGGCGTATCGTCGCGCCGCTGCACAGCGCCGGCACCAGCTGCATGCCCGAGGCATGCGTGATCGGCCCCACCAGTCCCAGCAGATGGCCGCAGCGCATGCCATCCGAGCGCATCAGGAACTTGCGCAGCTGCGCCAGGCGATTGCCAAAGGTCTGCATCGCCGCCTTGAGCACCCCCGACGATCCCGAGGTGTAGTGCAGCACGGCCACTTCGTCGGCCGTGACGCGCTCGGGCGTGAAGGCATCGCTGGACAGCGCCAGCGCGCTCTCGTAGGAAGTCTGCGCCGGGCCATCCAGCAGCAGCAGGCGCGGCATGGCGCCCCGGATGTGGGCGCGAAACGCCTCGGCCCGTTCGGCCGTGGTGACAATTACCGCCGCCTCGCTGTTGGCCGCGATGTCGCCGACTTCGGTGGGTGACAGGCGGGCGTTGAACGGCGCCTTGATGAGGGCGGCCTTGTAGCAGGCCAGCTCGATCTCGACGATCTCGGCGCAATTGGGCAGGTAGATGCCTACGCGGTCGCCGCGCACCAGTCCCATGGCGCGCAAGGCGTTTGCCAGGCGGTTGGAACGCTGATCGAGTTCGGCATAGGTCAGGCTGCGGCTGGAACTGCTGATGGCGATATGCGCGGCAAAGGCCTGCGCGCTGCGCGAGACAAGTTCGCCGACGTTGGCGATGAAGGGGGCGGGCTGTGGCATAGGTCTCCTGGTATTCGCCTTGTCCGTGTCGGCAGGGCGTGGAGCCAATGTCACAGAAGACAGGCAGCAGCAGGAAATACTGTTTGCTGATGCCAGTCCATCAATAAATATGATGCCCAGGGCAGCAGCGCCTCCTCGGGATGCACACCCTAAGCAAACGCGTCTGAGGCCCTCTGCCTGAGAGTCGGTTGTTGTGCTGCTGGCGCTTGCGCTGCGTCAGATCTGCAGCTCGGCCTGCCAGCTGCCCGCAAGCACCAGGCGCCGGGTCTCCTGCACCAGCGCATCGATCACCACCTGGGTCGCGGCATCGGGCATGCGGTCCGCGGGCGTCGCCAAGGTGTAGGCGCGCTGCAATTGCGGCCGGGCAACGCGCGCCACCACCCAGTTGCTGCGGTCAGGGTGCGCGCTTTCGGCCAGCGAACAGGCAGGCGTGAAGGTGAAGCCGGCGCCGCACTGGTAAAGCGATCGGATCACACGCGCCGAATCGTGCTCATGCACCACGTTCAGGCCTATGCCCAGCCGCGTTGCGGCTTCCTCCACGGTCTGGCGAATCGAAAAACGGCGCGACTGCAGAACCAGCGGCAGCTGCGCCGCCTGGGCAAAGTCGATCTCGGGGTAGCCACCGTCGGCTGAGCTGCGCAGCATCCGCGCCACCGTGCCATCGGCGTCGTGGCCGCAGACAAAGATCGATTCGCGCGCCAGCGGCGTGCAGCGCAGCTTCTCCAGCTGGGGCGTGTCGACCAGGATGCCCACATCGGCGCGCCTGTCGAGCATCGCCTTGCGTACCATGAGGCTCAGGTCGTCGAGCACGAAGACGCGTATGCGCGGATGGCTTTGCTTGAGCCCGGCCAGCACCGGCCCGAGCAGCAGCGAGGCCAGCAGGAAAGGCGCGGCCACGGTCACCGAGCCTTCGGGCCCCTGGGGCAGGCGCTGGATGCGCTCGCGCACCGCGTCGGCGTCCGAAAGCAGGCGCCGCGCATCCTCGTACAACTGCATGCCCGCAGGCGTGGGCGTGACGCCCGCATGCGAGCGCTCGAAAAGCCGGGTGCCCAGCTCCGCTTCCAGCTTCTTGATCTGCGCCGTGAGCGCCGGCTGGGCCACATACAGCGAGCCCGCGGCACGCGACAGGCTGCCGGCTTCCAGCACGGCGATGAAATAACGAAGAGAGCGCAGGTCCATGGGCTCTACTCTACTGTGGAGGCCTCCCTGCGCGGCCCGCTATCCCCTGCCCGCCCGTCGCCGGCAAGCGCAGGGGCATTTGATGCGAGCGGTGCCTGCGCCCGGGTTTGCCTAGCGCGCAAAGCGGCTGGGCAGGAAGGGCTGCGCCGGCACCAGCGTCGGCTCGCCGCAGAATTGCTCCGCCAGCAGGCGCGCCGAGGCCGGCCCCAGCGTGAGTCCCTGGTGGCCGTGGCCGAAATGAAACCACAGTCCCTTGTGGCGGTAGGCCGGCCCCACCAAGGGCTTCATGTCGGCGCTGCAGGGCCGGGCACCCATCCAGGGTTGCTGCTCCAGCGGCTCGCCCAGCGCCACCAGTTCGCTGGCCAGAACCTGCGAACGCGCTATCTGCACCGGCGTGGCAGCGGCGCCCAGGGGCGCGAGTTCGGCGCCGGTCGCCATCCGCAGGCCCTGCTGCATGGGCGCGAGCATGATGCCGTTTTCCGCGTCCAGCAGCGAGATGCCGAAGCCCTCGGGCCGGGCAAAGTGCCGATGGTAGCCGCGCTTGACGAACATCGGCAGGGCGTAGCCGAGCTTGCGCGCGACATCGAACGACCAGGCGCCCATGGCAATCACCGCGTCCTGTCCAGAAACCTGGCGGCTCGCGCCTTGCGCCGACCAGCCGCCAGGCGTGGGCGTCAGCTGCCACGCCTCGTCGGCGACAAACGCGCCGCCGCGCGCAACGAACAAATTGGCGTACAGCGCCACCAGCTCGGAGGGGTTGGCCACGGTCCACGGGTCCTGCCACAGGACAGAGCCGGCCAGGCGGGGCTTGAGCGCCGGCTCGATCACACCGAGCTCCTGCGCGCTCACCGAGCGGCCGGCCAAACCGTAGGCG
>JBBKVU010000241.1:0-2688 GCA_037968595.1 Comamonas sp. | reverse complement strand
GCGCGCTGGCCTGCAGGGCGATATCGGCCAGCCGCAGGCGCGCACCCACGGACTCGTCATGCCATTCGGCACGGCCCTGCTCCACCGTCACCTGGGCAACTTCGACGCGCCAGGGCGCGGGCTTGGGCGCGCTGTCCGCCGGGGCCTGGCCCTGACCGCCCAGCGCCAGCCAGTTGATCACGCCCTGCGCATCGCGCCGCAGCTGCGCGCGCGGCGCGGTCAGTCGCACGGCGTCAATCAGCACCTGCTGGCGCAGCGGCTGCACATCGCGCAGCGCCACGTCAAGGCGCTCGAACTGCAGCAGCTCCTGGCCCTGGGCATCGCGCAGCTGCGTCTGGTGCAGCGCCAACTGGCCGCGCACCTGTACCCGGGCCTGCTCGGACTGCTCGAAGCCGATCTCCAGCGCGGCGTCAAGCCGGCCCGCAACCACCTGCACCGGCAGCGACTTAGGGATATAGCCGAGAAAGTCGGTCAGGTCCAGGTCCTTGAACGCCAGGCGCAGCTGCGTGGCGCGGCTTTCGAGAAAGGGCGTGCTCTGCGCCGACGAATCAAAGGCGCTGCCGTTGAGCGCAAACGCCAGATGCGGCTCGACGCGCACTTTCTGCGCGGATGCCAAGGTGCTGATGAAGGGCAGGCTCAGCTGCAGGTCGCGCACCTGGTGGGTGCGCTCGACCAGGGCATCTTGAAAATCCACCGAACCGCCCTGCAGCTTGATGTTGTAGATCGCGAAGCGCTGTGGCGCGCTCTTGTCCTGGGGCGCGGCGGAATCGGCCAGGCGCTGCAGGATGTCATCGACGTCATAGTGGCCGGCACTGGTCTGCGCAAGGTGCACGACCGGCGCGTCGACCTCGACGGCATCGAGCACCGGCGCCAGACGCAGCAGGGACTGCATTTCGGCATCCATATATATACGTTGCACGGACAGCAGCGGCTGGGCGGCGCCTGGGAGGCCGTCGATGCGCAGGCCGTGCAGCGAGAGCTCCAGCGTCCAGGGCCTGAACTGCACCGATTCCAGCGTCACCGCGCGCCCGAGCTTTTCTGTGCCCAGGCGCTGGATCTGGCTCTTGAGCACCGCCGGCACGGCCAGCCACAGCAGCAGCCACAGTGCGAAAAGCGCAGACAGCGCCAGCGCGGCATGGCGCAAAGCGCGTTTCTTGTTCAAGGTTTTCATGGGGTGCTCACCGTTTCACTGCGAGCCGCCCAACGCGCTGCGCAGGCGCCATTGCACCAGAAAACCAGAGTGAGCAAAAGTAAGAGCGGTTCTAAGCACCGCCAAACAGAAAGACCGGTCAGCGGCAGGGCCGATGACCGGTCTTTACGGCAGGCTCCAAGTCCTGTGCCGTGGGGATTGCAACCTGGAGAGGATGGTCCTGGTTGCGTGGAAGCATCGATTGCTCCCTGGAGGCCTTAGGAGACAGCCAAAGGACAGGAACTGACAGATTTAAGTGCCGTTCCGCCTTTCAACGCTCTTCCAGCAGTCAACTGCCATGGCAGTCATCTGCAGAATAAACGAGCTGCAGTGCAGCAATCCAATGAGTTTTTGCAATGATTCAACCGTCGCGATAGGACAGCCACCAAGGCCAGTCAATTGGAATTTTCCGGGGGAAGAAAGGCCAAAAATCTGCGTTTCTATACAGCTTTCTATATTCGTTTTAAATATAAAGACTATTTTTTATAGTATTGACTTAGTATTAGGAGAACTTCTAGAATCCGCCATTCTCGAAAAAGAGACCCTCTCTTCGCTGCAGCCAAGTGCTCAGACCACTTCCTTTGATGCCTTTCCGGCACCGTACCAAGGATTGCAGCGCGCCAATCTAGGCGTTCGCCCCATGCCCCCTTACGGGTCAGCAAAGCGGGGTGACGCCTGTTGAAAGGAATCAACATGCCTGCATTAGCGAAAGCCTTCGCTGGAATGCGAACCTTTGCGTCCGATGTGACCGACGGTTTTCTGGAAATCACCCACAACGGTTTCGCCCTGCTGGGCCTGGCCGTGGCCTTTGTGGCCATCACCTTGTTTGCCCGCCCCGATCTGCGCCATGAGGGCGAAGCCCACCTGCGCGACTGGTTGCAGGCGCGCCAGGTGGCCGTGATCGACATGCCGACCGAGCCCGATGCCATCGATCGCGCCACGGCCAGCAATCCCAAGGACCTACCGCGCGAGCAGGCCGCTGTGGCCTTCTGGCTCAGCAAGAAGTACCGGGTCGCGCCCGAGCCGCTGGCCGCGCTGGTCTCCGAAGCCTACACGCTGGGCCAGAGCAACAAGATCGACCCGACGCTGATCCTGGCCATCATGGCCATTGAATCGAGCTTCAACCCGTTTGCGCAAAGCTCGGTGGGCGCCCAGGGCCTGATGCAGGTCATGACCAGCGTGCATACCGACAAGTATGAGAATTTCGGCGGCCGCCTGGCCGCCTTCGATCCCGTCACCAACCTGCGCGTGGGCGTCAAGGTGCTCAAGGACGCCATCGGACGTGCAGGCTCGGTCGAAGGCGGCCTGCGCCACTATGTCGGCGCTGCCAACCTGCCCAACGACGGCGGCTATGCCTCCAAGGTGCTGGCCGAGCACAGCCGTCTGCGCCAGGCCGCCGGCCTGCGTCCCCTGGCGCCAGCGCCCGCCCAGCCGCTGCTGACCGTCAAGCAGACCGCCCCTCTGGTCGCTCCCGCGGCCGCGCCTGTCGCCAGCGCCAG
>JBBKVU010000240.1:0-13909 GCA_037968595.1 Comamonas sp. | reverse complement strand
TGCAGGCGCTGGGCGCCGAGGTGCCGGGACTGCGCGCCTTTCCCGAGCTCAGCGGCCCGGGCGTGAAGGCGCCGGCGACGCCGGTGGCGCTGTGCCTGTGGCTGCGCGGCCAGGACCTGGGCGAGCTGCTGGCGCTGACGCGGCGCATTGAGAAGGCGCTGGCGCCCGCGCTCAAGGCCTTGCGCGTGGTCGAGGCCTTTCGCCACGGCAAGGGCCCGTCGGGCCACGGCCTGGACCTGACCGGCTATGAGGACGGCACGGAAAACCCGCAGGCAGATGCCGCCCTGGCGGCGGCCTTTGCCAGCGGACTGGGCGAAGGCCTTGACGGCTCGAGCTATCTCGCATTGCAGCAATGGCTGCACGACTTCCAAGCCTTTGAAGCGCTGTCGCAGAGGGAGCAGGACCACAGCGTGGGCCGGCGGCGCAGCGACAACGAGGAGCTGGACGACGCGCCCGAGTCGTCCCATGTCAAGCGCACGGCCCAGGAAAGCTTCACGCCCGAGGCCTTTGTGCTGCGCCGCTCCATGCCCTGGGCGCTGCACGCGCCCGGCGGCGACAGGGCCGGCCTGATGTTCGCGGCGTTCGGCAGCTCGTTTTACGCTTTCGAAGCGCAGATGCGCCGCATGTTGGGCCAGGAAGACGGCATTGTCGATGCCATGTTCCGCTTCTCGCAGCCGGTCACGGGCGCCTACCTCTGGTGCCCGCCGGTGCGCGCCGGCCAACTCGATCTGCGCGCCCTGGGGCTTTGAACGGCGGGCCACCAGCGGCTGCCTGAATTCCGCGGCGCAGGCCACCTGCCTGCGCCCGCGCGCATGCGCATGCCCGCAGACGGGCTGCGAGGGTAATTCCTGATGGCGCTGGGTTTGTTAACGTTAACAATCTGATCGCGTCAAATGTTAACGTGAACAACATCGATGTCTGCGCCTGAAGAAGGTTGCAAGACATAGCGGCGCATGGCGCGGACCACCTCCGTGCCACGGCGGCATTGGCCGCCAGGCGCGGCCGGCCCGTGCCAGCGCCTTCACAAGGGGCGCCAAAAAGCCCAAGGGCCCAGGCGCCTGGCGCCGCGGGTGGCGACAAATACATCCACAGGAGACACCATGAACACAGTATTCACAGACTGGCGCGCGCTGAGTCTGTTTCTCTCATCGGCAGCCATGCTGGGCTGCGGCGGCAGCGACGGCCTCACACCCCCGCCGTCCGACGCCATTGCCGTGCGTTCGGCGGGAATGGTCTATGCACCGCCCACGCTTGCGGCCGACGCCGCGGGCAATCAGACCCTGAGCGTGGCCATTCTGTCGCAAAGCGGGGTGCGCACCGTGACCACCGGCGCCGTGGGTGGGGTCGGCGTCGATGCAATCAAGGCGGCGCTAGTTCCCGGCAACCTGGTCGACTGGATTCCCGATGGCGCGGACAAGGCCCGCATTCCCACGGACCCGGCGCAGACCTTCAATGTGATCCTGGCAAAGGGCAAGTCAAGCGCAGCCCAATTCAATCTGCAGAAGTACGGTGCCGCGGTCACGCGCCACGCCGACACGCCCGGGCCGATGATTGCCGCCGGCTGGGTCTACAGCAAGGCCGCGGGAACGATCACCATCGGGGACGGCACCACAGTGACGGCCGACCAGGCCGGGCGCGCGTTCGAGCAGCCGGTTCGCCGCTACCAGGAGACCTATTCCGTCGCGCCCGACGCCGTGGTGTTCAACGTCAACACCGACGACTACGCCAAGAGCGCCGCAGCCGACTTCGTCTCGATTCCGGTGACGGCAAACTACGACTACAGCACCACCGCGCGCCAGGCCGCCTATGTGCTGTTCGACAAGAACTATCAGAATGCCGAATCGGCCAAGGTGGTCGCCATCTGGTATTTCACGCCGCAGTCCAGGACCGATGGCAAGCCGGTATGGGAAGTGCCGTCGCAAAGCCCCATGCTTGCCGACAAGGGCAACGATCCCGTTTCCGGCCAGCCCTACATGAGCATCAACGCCACCAGCCCCACATCTGCGCCCTACTCGCGCAGCACCGAGCCGTTCGAGATGGTCAAGAACACCATGTACTACGTGGGCGACAACGAAGTCGCTTCCTATCTTCTCAAGGCGGACATGGGTACGCCCAACGATCCCTCGGACGACAAGGTGATCAAGGTGGACGCGGGCTGGCCCAACAGCGGCTACCAGTACTGGAAGAACATGGAACTGATGGGCGTGGACCCGCGCTCCGTGACCGACATCTGGCTCACGCACGGGCACAGCGATCACTACGGCACCGTGGTCGAACAGCTGAAGATGATGGACAACGCGGGCAAGAAGATCGGCCTGTGGGCGTCCAGGGAGGATGCCGTGGCCGTGACCTCGGACATGCAGGGCAACAGCTGGAACATCGCCGGCGCCCTGCCTGCCTCTGAAACCGTGATCCGCGAGCGCACCACCAACTTCTACGAGTACGACAAGTGGTATGACTACGGCAATGTGAAGATCATGGTGATCTGGTCGCCCGGCCATACGCCAGGCACGACCAACATGCTGTTTCGCGTGAAGAACCCCACGGACGGCAAGTTCTACACCTTCGGCTACCACGGCGGCTATGGCTTCAACGGCTTGAACACGCCCACAGCGAACAACGGCTGGCTGCGCCTGTCTTTCCAGCATGGCTTCAGCTACCTGCAAAACACCGTGGATGTGGACTTCGTCTCGCCCCAGCACACCAACCAGTTCCCGATTGTCGAAGTGTTCCAGGCGCTCAAGGCCTACAACCGCGACCCGGCCAACGCAGGCAAGCAGCTGACCATGCTGGACGCGATGTCGTCCAAGGTGTTTGACTCGCCCAGCGTCAACGGCAGCAAGGTCACGAGCGAGTTTTCCAACCAGCTGGAAAAGCGCCGTTCGGTGGCCTCGTACCGCGCCAGCGATGCGGCCAACGCAAGCTACAAGAGCATTGAGACTTCGGGTCCGTTCAAGCCGGGGCGTGAAAACGGCCTGACCGCGGTGCGTGCGGTGGTGCTCGACGAAGGGCGCATCATCCAGGGCTTTGTCGGGCCGCAGAACAAGAACCCGAACATTCCGCTGCTGGCCAACGGCATCGTCACGGCCACCGACCAGTACACCAGCGACCCCACGGGCTTCTATGTCCAGGTCTCGGTCGATGTGCAGGACGCGGGCTACAAGGGCTTCATTCCCGAAGGCTATGCGCAGTTCAGCCCGGGAATGAACGCGACCATCACCTACAAGGGCGGCCCCGTCGAGTCGGTGCATGCGGCCAAGGGCACTTTCCATCCGCCGGAAGTGCTGCGCACCCAGCGCCTGAACTCGCTGGCCGAAGCGCAGGCCGTGCTGCAGTCGATCAGCAAGGGCCGCACGGTGACGCTGTCGCTGACGCCGGCCAGCGAGATCATCGTGCCGGCCAACGTCGCGCAGACCTTCCAGTAAGGCGCTGATGCCCGCCTGCGGCCGCCAGCGTTGCGGCCGCAGGCGCGTGCCCTCCCCGATCGACTCCTGTTTGGCACTCCATGACTTCCACCCGCAGATTCACTTCCGGCCCAGGGCTGCAAGCCCTGTGCCTCGCGGCGGCGCTGTTCGCCGCCGGCATGCCGTCGCCCGCGCCGGCCCATGAGACCGGCGACAGCGACTACCAGCAAAGCAAGCGCTTCAACGGCAGCGCGGGCAACACGCTCGACCTGGCGCGCAGCCGCCAGCACCTGCTGCGCGCGGCGCAGCGCGGCCATGGCCAGGCGCAGGTGGAGCTGGGCTTCATCTACTTCAACGGCACGGGCACGCCCAGGGACCTGGCGGCCGCCTACCAGTGGTTTGACGCCGCGGCCAGAAACGACATCGGCCTGGCCCAATGCATGCTGGGCGACTTCCACCGCGATGGCCTGGGCGGTGCGCCGCAGGACCGTGCGGCGGCGCTGCGCTGGTACCGCAAGACAGCGGACAGCAGCGCGCGCTGCGCGTCGAAATCCCAATATGAGCTGTATGTGAGCTACGCGGGCGGCCTGGGCGTGAAGAAAGACCTGCGCCAGGCCGTCAGATGGCTGCAGCGCTCGGCCGAAGCCGGCAACCCCCAGGCGCAAAGGGCGCTGGCCCAGGTCTACCAGCGCGGCCAGGGCGTGGCCGCGGACCCGGTTCTGGCCCGGCAATGGCTGCTCAAGTCGCGCGAAGGCGTTGCGCCACACGAAGACCATGAGCACGACGAGCAAGAAAAAGGCCCGGGAAAAACCGCGGGCCAGGTTCATGTGCACTGAGCCCCGGCCGCGTCAGCGGCCCGGGCGGCGCCGCGGTTTCAGCGCACCATGCAGGGACGCTTGTTGTCAAAGGTCCAGTTCGGCACCAGGAACTGCATGGCCATGGCGTCGTCGCGTGCGCCCAGGCCATGCTGCAGGTACAGCTGGTGGGCGCGCTCGACCGCGTCCATGTCGAGCTCGATGCCCAGGCCGCCGCGCTGGGGCAGCTCGATGTAGCCGTTCTTGATCTGCAGCGGGTTCTTGGTCAGGTACTGGCCGTCCTGCCAGATCCAGTGGGTGTCGATCGCGGTCACACGGCCCGGAGCCGCCGCACCCACATGGGTGAACATCGCCAGCGACACATCGAAGTGGTTGTTGGAATGCGAGCCCCACGTCAGGCCGAAGGCCTGGCACAGCTGGGCCACGCGCACCGAGCCGGCCATGGTCCAGAAATGCGGATCGGCCAGCGGAATGTCCACCGACTGCAGCGAGATCGAATGCGCCATCTGGCGCCAGTCGGTGGCAACCATGTTGGTCGCCGTGGGCAGGCCGGTAGCGCGGCGGAACTCGGCCATCACTTCGCGCCCCGAGAAGCCGCCTTCGGCGCCGCAAGGGTCTTCGGCATAGGCGAGCACGCCGTGCAGATCGCGCGTCAGGCGGATCGCGTCCTTGAGCAGCCAGCCGCCGTTGGGGTCCAGCGTGACGCGCGCCTTGGGGAAACGCTCGTGCAGCGCGCGGATGGCCTCGACTTCGTCTTCGCCGCGCAGCACGCCGCCCTTGAGCTTGAAGTCCTCGAAACCATAGCGTTCGTGCGCGGCTTCGGCCAGGCGCACGATGGCTTCGGGCGTCATTGCCTTCTCGTGGCGCAGACGCTGCCAGTCGTTGGCGGCGCCGGGGTCGGTCTGGTAAGGCAGGTCGGTCAGCGTGCGATCGCCTACATAGAACAGGTAGCCCAGCATCTGCACCGACGTGCGCTGCACGCCTTCGCCCAGCAGCGCGGCCACGGGCACGCCCAGGTGCTGGCCCAGCAGGTCAAGCAGCGCGGATTCGGCGGCGGTGACCGCATGGATGGCAATACGCAGGTCAAATGTCTGAAGTCCGCGCCCGCCGCTGTCGCGGCCCTCGAACTCGGCGCGCATGGCGTTGAGCACGGCGTTGTAGTTGCCCACGGGCTGGCCCACGATGAGCTGCGCCGCGTCTTCCAGCGTCTGGCGGATCTTCTCGCCGCCAGGCACTTCGCCGACGCCGGTGTGGCCCGAGCTGTCCGTCAGCAGCAGCAGGTTGCGCGTGAAGAACGGGGCATGGGCGCCGCTGAGGTTGAGAAGCATGCTGTCGTGGCCGGCAACCGGAATGACCCGCAGTTGGGTGACGACAGGAGTGGATGAGCTTGCGTGCGAGGCGGCCATAGTGAAACCAGGTACGGAGAAAAGTAAATCGGCCCGAAATTCTTTCAGGCCAGGGAATGGCGGGTCGGAAAATCAGTTGGCCGTGATGCCGCCGGCCTCGATCACCTGCTTCCAGCGCGCGAATTCCTTCGCCTGGAACTGGGTGAACTCCTCGGGGCTGTTGGCCACGACTTCGAGGCCGGTGTCGGTGAACTGCTTGGTCAGCGCCGGGTCCTTGAGCGCCTTGAGAATACCGGCATGCAGCTTGGCCTTGACGTCGGCGGGCAGGCCCTTGGGTGCGGCAATCCCTTGCCATGCATAGACTTCTACGCCCTGGACACCGGCTTCGGCCGTGGTCGGGACATCGGGCAGCACGGGCGAGCGCCTGTCGCCGGTCACGGCAATCGCCTTGAGCTTGCCGGCCTTGATGTGCTGGATGACGGCATTGACGTTCTGGAACGACATGTCGACCTGGCCGCCCAGCAGATCGGTGATGGCCGGAGCGCCGCCCTTGTAGGGAACATGCAGGCCCTTGGTGCCGGTCTTCTGCCAGAACAGCTCGGCCGTGAGGTGGTCGGACGAGCCCGCGCCCGAAGTCGCAAAGCTCACCGCGCCCGGCCTGGCCTTGAGCAGCGCAATCACGTCCTGGATGTTGTTGACCTTGGGCGCCAGCGTGGGATTCACGACCAGCACATTGGGCGTCTGCACGGCCACGGTGAGATAGGTGAAGTCCTTGAGTGGATCGTAGGGCAGATTCTTCATCAGATGCGGCGCGACGACAAACGGCGCCAGGGACGCGACCAGCAGCGTATAGCCATCGCCCGGAGCGCGCGCGACCTGGGTCGCACCTATGCTGCCGGTCGCACCCGCCTTGTTGTCGACGACAAAGCTCTGCTTGAACTGCGTTCCCAGGTGGGTGCTGACTGCGCGCGCAATGGTGTCGGTCGCACCGCCTGCGGGAAAGGGAACGATGACGTTCACGGTCTTGTCGGGCCAGGCAAACGCCGATGTCGCGGCGCCCATGCTGGCCAGGCCCAGGCAAAGGGCAGTGGTGGCGGTCTTCAGGGCTTTCATCTGTTGTCTCCGATAGGTGCGGCGGAAGTTCAACACTCCACCGTATTGTTAATGGCAGCTAGATAACGTTAACATTTCTCCAAGAACCCGATTGTTAACGTGAACATTCATCACCGAATCAGTGTTAACCCTTGACCGGGCGCTGCCGACAGCGCCCGGCCAGGCCCAAGGGGCCGGCTTACTACATACAATCGCGCCAGCCACCCGGCGTGACAGACGGCGCCGACCGCGGCGCGTGCCGCGCGTTGTCAACAGGAAAGAATTTGTCCAAGAAGCCCGCTACCGTTCAAGATGTCGCCACCCTCGCGGGGGTCTCCGCGATGACGGTCTCGCGGGCGCTGAATGCGCCCGACAAGGTCACGCCCGACACGCTGGCGCGGGTCAGGCAGGCCGTCGACAGCCTGGGCTATGTGCCGAATGCCATGGCCAGCGGCTTGCGCACGGCGCGCGCGCGCATGGTTGCGGCGCTGCTGCCTACCCTGGTCGGCCCGGTGTTCGAGGAACTGGTCGAGTCGCTTGCAGAGTCGCTCAAGCGCGGCGGCTACCAGCTGATGATCGGCCAGGCCGGCTACGACGCGGCGCAGGAGGAGGCGCTGATCAAGGCCATCATCCAGCGCCGCCCGGACGGCATCGTGCTGGTCGGCGCGGCATCGTCGGCGGGCGGGCGCAGTGCGCTGCTGGCGTCGAGGATTCCCGTGGTCGAGACCTGGGACTTCCCCGACAGCCCGATCGACATGCTGGTCGGCTTCTCGCATGTCGCGATTGGCGAATCGGTGGCCGAATTCCTGCATGCGCGCGGCCACCGCCATGTCGCCATCATCACCGGCGACGATGCGCGCGCGCGCGCGCCCAGGCCTTCATTGCCCGCTCGCAGGCGCTGGGCGCGCAGGCGCAGTGCTTTTTCACGCGCGCACCGAGCACCATGGGCGCGGGGCGCAAGGGCCTGGCGGCGCTGCTGCAGGGCACGCCGGAAATCTCGGGCGTGTTCTGCAGTTCGGACAGCCTGGCGCTGGGCGCGGCCATTGAAGCCCAGCACCAGGGCATACAGGTCCCGGCCCAGCTGGCCATTGTCGGCATGGGCGACCAGAGCTTTGCCCAGGATGCCCAGCCCGCGCTGACCACGGTGCGGCTGGACGGCACGCGCATTGGCGCGATCGCGGCCGAACTCATGATGGCGCGCGCCGAGGGCCGCGCCATTGAGAATCCGGTGGTCGATGTAGGCTTTCATATCGTGCTCAGGGACAGCACCTAGAGCACCTGGGCGGAGCAGCTCATTCGGGCCTTATGCCGCCCTTGCGAATCACTTCGCTCCATTTGGCGATTTCTTCCTGGATGCGCTGCGCGAACTCGGCCGGCGTGCTGCCCACGGGCTCGAAGCCCATGGACTTGAGACGCGACTGCATCTCGCCCTGGCGTATCGAGGTGCGCAGCGCCTTGCTGATCCTGTCGACGGCGGCCGCCGGAATGCCCCTGGGCGCGATCAGGCCGAACAGCGGCATGATGTCCACGCCCGGCAGCTTGGCTTCGGTGAAGGTCGGCACCTCGGGCAGCTGCGCCGCGCGCTGCGGACCGGTCACGGCCAGCGCGCGCAGCTTGCCGGCCTTGATGTGTTCGGCCAGCGTGGGCACGGTGGCAAAGGCAAACTGCACCTGGCCGCCCAGCAGGTCGGAGATGACGGTGCCGCCGCCCTTGTAGGGAATGTGAATCACCTTGAGCCCGGCCTGCTGCGCGAGCTGCTCGCCCGCCAGATGCGGGCCGCTGCCCACGCCGGCCGAGCCGTAGGCCAGCGTTCCGGGCTCGGCCCTGGCCTTGGCCAGGAAGCCCGCCAAGTCCTTGACCGGCACCGAAGGGTGGGTGACCAGCACGAACTGCGCGCTGGCGATCTGGCAAAGGGGCGTGAAGTCCTTTTGCGTGTCGTAGCTCAGGCGCGCGCCCAGCAGGCCGGGGTTGATGGTGAACGTGCTGTCCATCATGCCCAGCGTATAGCCGTCGGGCTCGGACTGCGCGAGCGCACGCGTGCCTATGGTGGTGCCGCCTCCACCCTTGTTGTCGACAATGAACGACTGGCCCAGCGCCTGCTGCAGCGCCTGGCCCGCGAGCCGGCCGAGGTTGTCGGTCGCGCCGCCCGCGGGATAGGGAACGATGATGCGCACGGTCTTGTCCGGATAGGCGCCGCTGCTGGCCAGGGCCCAGGGTGCGGCGCCGGTCAGCGCCAGGCCGGCGCAGCGGCCGATGAAGGTGCGGCGGAGGTGGTGGTGCATTCTTGTCTCCTGCTTTTGCTTTTTGAATTTCAGAATCTCAGTGCGCGTAGCGCCCCTGGGCCAGATCGGCCTCGGGATCGGCGCCCAGGCCGGGGCCATCGGGCACTTGCAGCCAGCCCTTCTCTATCGGCAGCGTGCGGCCATAAGGCACATGCGCCAGTTCGACGTAGAGGCGCTCGAGCGACACTTCGGTGGGCTGCGCGGCAATCAGGTGCAGGCTGGCCAGAAAGCCCGGCCCGAAGAATGCGACCTGGGGGGCGCAGGTCACGGCGCTGCCTTCGCAGGCGCGCGAGATGTCCCAGGCCGCCGTCAGGCCCAGCTTGATGACGCTGGGCTGCACGTATTGCACCGTGGCGTTCTCCACCATGCGCTGCAGCGCCAGCGCGCAGCTGGCGTTCTCGCCCACGGCCAGCGGCACCGGAACGCGCGCGCGCAATGCGGCCAGCGCCTGGTCGTTCTCCGGCGTCCAGATCGGCTCCTCTATCCAGAACGGCTTGTAGGGCAGCATCTGCGTGATCGCTGCTTCGGCTTCGTCCGGCAGCCAGGCGCAGTTGGTGTCGACCATCACCGGCACATCGGGTCCGACGGCGCGGCGCACCGCCGCCAGCGCGGGCGCGGTGCGCTCGTGCAGCTTGATCTCGCTATAGCCTTCGGCCAGCGCGCGCTGGCTGACCTGCTCGAGCAGCGCGCCGTCGGCGTAGTACTGCAGCAGCGAGGCATAGACGCGCACCCGGTCGCGGCGCTTGCCGCCCAGCAGCTCGTAAAGCGGCAGCCCGGCCCTTTTCGCGCGCAGATCCCACAGCGCGATGTCCAGCCCGGCCAGCGCATGCACCACGGGCCCGGAACGGCCCAGGTTGTGCAACAGGCGCTGCATGGACGGCAGCAGCGATGCGTCGTCGGCCTGCTTGCCGCAGGCCAGGGGCGCAATCAGGGTCTCGAAGATGGCCTGCAGTGCGCGCGGCTCCACGCAGTACGACTCGCCCCAGGCCACCGTGCCGTCGTGGGTCTCGACACGCACCAGGGCGCTGTCGAGCTTGTCGCGCGGCCGGCCGGCAAACAGCGGCGGCGGGCTCCAGTGGTGAAAAGGCAGGCGCATGGGAATGCAGGTGATCGAGGCAATGGCATTGGCGGACATGAACGGGAGCGGAAAAAGCAGATCGCCCATTCTTGGCGCGTCCAAGCCTATGGTCAAATAGCTAAACATACTCATTTCATACGAATTTCATATGCTGAGCCGCCGAGAACTGCTGCTGCTGCGCGCCATGTACCAACAGGGCACGGTGACTGCCGCCGCCCATTCCATCCACATGACCCAGCCCGCGGCCAGCGCCCTGCTCAAGGACATGGAGACCCGGCTGGGCTTTGCGCTGTTCAGCCGCGAGCACCGGCGCCTGCACCTGACAAGTCAGGGGCGCTCGCTGATTCCCGAAGTGCTCAATGCGCTGTCGGGCATGGAGTCCGTCGACCGCCTGGCCAGCGACATCCGCAAGGGCGCGTCGGACCGGCTCAGCGTGGGCGCGGTCGCCGTGGCCTCGTCTATGCTGCTGCCACAGGCGCTGGTCACGGTGCGCCGCGCCTATCCGGGCATCACCTTCACGGTGCGCGCGGGCTCGGGGCTGGAGATCGTTGAAATGGCCGTGGACCACCGCATCGATCTGGGCATCGTGATCGGCGCATCGGCGCCCAACGAGCGCGTGCACAAGGAAGCGCTGGCTGCCGTGAGCCTGTTTGCGGTGCTGCATCCGGACCACCCGCGGGCCCGCGCCCAAACGCTGACGCTGGCCGACGTCGCGGCGCTGGGCCTGATTGCGCTGTCGCCCGCGCTGCCCGCGGGGCTGGCGACGCAGCAGGCGTTTCAGGACCGCGGCCTTGACTACCGCCCGCTGATGGAAGTCGCGCAGTCGTTCACCGCCTGCGAGCTGGCGGGCGAGCAGCTGGGCGTGGCCGTGGTGGAGTCACTGGGAGCGCGCTATGCACAGCGCATGGGACTGGTGGCCAGGCATCTGCTGACCATGGACGATGCGGCGCTGTCGCTGGTCAGCCCCAGGGACAGGCCGCTTGAAGGGCCGGGGCAATGCCTGCGCGAGGCGCTGCGCGCGGCGGTGCATGGGCTGGTGCCCGAAGGCTAGCGCTTCAGGCCCATGGCCTCGAGCATCTGTTCGGTCTGCTTTTGCATCTGCTCCTGCATCTGGGTAAGCATGGTCTGCGACTGGCCCAGGTAGTTGCCGACCATGCCCTGCATCAGCGAAGGCTGCATGCGCACGAACTGGTTCCACATCTCGGGCGTCGCGCCCTGCTCCACCATGCGCGCCTGGAAGTCGCTGAACATCTGCACGTTCTTTTCCAGGCTCGCGCCCATGCTGCCCTGCATTGCATGGCCGTAGAAACGGATGATGTTGGCCAGCACCGCTTCGGTGAACATCGGCGCGCCGCCGGCTTCTTCCTCGAGAATGATCTGCAGCAGGATGCTGCGCGTGAGGTCGTCGCCGGTCTTGGCATCGCGCACCACGAGCTGCTCGTTGGCCATGACCAGGGATTTGACTTCCGACAGCGTGATGTAGGTGGAGGTGTCCGTGTCGTAGAGCCTGCGGTTAGGGTACTTCTTGATGACGCGCGGCCGGGGCTTGGCTGGGGCGTTCGGTGTCTGGTTCTCTTGCACGGCTGACTCCTCTGGGGCATGGCGCCCCGGCTTGCACTGCAGCTGCGATTTTAGACATACCCCAGGCTGCGCCCGCGCAGAACTTACCCTGAGCGCGGATTGCAGCCTGCAGAACGAGAAAACCCGCTTCCTCGGGCGAAGAAACGGGTCTTTGGGGCGTAGCGGACCGGGCCAGGGCCCGGTCAGCGCGCGGCGCTTACTTCTTTGGCAAGGCGTAGGCGACGACGTAGTCCCCCTTGTCGGCGGTCATGCGCGCGCCGCCGGCCGAGACCACGACAAACTGGCGACCCGACTCGGGCGACAGATAGGTCATGGGCGTGGCCTGCGCGCCCACGGGCAGGCGGCCCTTCCACAGCACCTTGCCCGACTGGTTGTCGAAAGCGCGCAGATAGTAATCCTGCGTGCCGGCAAAGAAGGTCAGGCCACCGGCCGTGGAGAACGGACCCGACAGCGAAGGCATGCCCAGCGGCACGGGCAGACCGAACGGAATGCCCTTGAGCTTGCTGTCCTGCACGGTGCCTACCGGCACCTGCCAGGCAATGGTCCTGGTGTTCAGATCGATGGCCGTGAGGTTGCCCCACGATGGCTGGTGGCACGGCAGACCGAGGAAGGAGTTGAACGCGCCGCGGATGGACTGGTAAGGCGTGCCTTCCTGGGCATGGGTGGCCCACGAGGCATTCGTGATGTCGTTCTTCTTCAGCTCGGCGAGCTTCTCGGCAGCGCCTTCCTGGGGGTGCAGGAAACCGATCTGCGGCATGATCATGTCGTTGACGATCAGCATGCCCGTGCGCTTGTCGTAGGTGTGTCCGCCCCAGTTGAAGCCACCGTAGTAGCCGGGGAAGATCAGCGTCATCTTGTCGGTCAGCTTGGTGTACGGGCCTTCATAGCGCAATTGCTTGAACTTGATGCGGCAGTACAGCTGGTCGAACATGGTGGCGCCCCACATGTTCATCTCGGTCATGTCCAGCTTGGCGACCTGGGGCATGCCGCTGGACCAGGGCTGGGTCGGCGCTGCGGGCGCGTCGCCGGTCATGGTCTGCTGCGGTGCGGGGCGCTCCTGCACCTCGGCCAGCGGCTTGCCGTTGGTACGGTCCAGCAGGAACAACTGGTGGGTCTTGGTCGCGAGCACCAGACCGGGGGTCTTGCCGCCCTTGCCATCGGGCACGTCGACCAGCGTGGGCGGCGTGCCGTTGTCGTAGTCCCAGGTGTCCATGTGCAGCGCCTGGAAGTGCCAGGCTTCGCGGCCGGTGTCGGCCTTCAAGGCCACGACCGTGGTCGCGTACTTGTTCATGTCGGGCGTGCGGTGCGCGCCCCAGAAGTCGGGCGTGGCATTGCCCAGCGGCAGGTAGATCAGGCCCAGCTTGTCATCGTATGCGCCGTGCGACCAAAAGTTGGGCGTTCCGGGCGTATAGGTCTGGCCCTCGGCCGGCAGCTTGGTGATCGCGGCATTGCCCAGATCCCAGGCCCATTCGAGCGCGCCGTCCCTGAGGCTGTAGGAGCGCACCACGCCCGAAGGCTGGTTGGTCTTCTTGCCGTCCCAGACCCAGCCGCCGATGATCACGCGGTCGCCGGCCACCATGGGCTGCGACGTGGGCATGTAGTAGAACTCCTGGTAGTCACCCATGCCGACGCTCAGGTCGGTATAGCCCTTGCCGGTATCGCCGAAGCCCGAGCAGACCGCGCCGGTCTTGGCATCCAGCGCCCAGAGACGGCCCTGCTTGTCGGTGGTGATGATGCGCGCCGCGCAGGCCGCGGGTTGGCTGTCGGCGGGCGCCGACTTGAGCTCGGGCACCTCGTAGTAGGCCACGCCGCGGCAGCGGCTCCACCACTTGTTTTCCTTGGCCTGGGGGTCGAACACCCACTTCTCGGCGCCGGTTTCGGCATTCAGCGCGATGACCTTGTTCTGCGGCGTGCACAGATAGACAGAATCGCCGACCTGGATGGGCGTGTTCTGGTCCTCGTTGCCGCCGCCCGTCTGCGCGCCCGTGCGGTAGGTCCAGGCCACCTGCAGCTGGTCGACGTTCTGCGCATTGATCTGGTCAAAAGGCGCAAAGCGCGTGCTGTCGGCATCGCGGCCGTAATGCTTCCAGCTGTTGGCGTCGCTCTTGGCATCCGTCACCAGCGCCACATCGTTGACGATTTCCGTGCCCTTGCGCGCAGTGTTCTGAATGGTGTTGTGGGGCATGAAGACCGCCACCGCACCGGCAACCAGCAACAGCGCCTGCAGCACCAGCGCGCGCAGCCCCCAGCGCCGCGCGCCCGGGCTCAGCGTGCGCAGCGCCAACGCGGCCACCAGGCCCAGCACCAGCAT
>JBBKVU010000239.1:0-25976 GCA_037968595.1 Comamonas sp. | reverse complement strand
CCGCCAGCGGGCCGGCCGCGGCTTTCGGCGAAGTATTTCTGCGTGTCGCCGTTGTAGACCGCATCTATGCCCCAGGGCATCAGCATGAACATCAACAGCAGCAGGCCGCTGAAGGTGATGATGAGGTGGAAGGGCAGGGCCAGCACCGCCGTGGCGTTGTGCGCGTCCAGCCAGGAACGCTGGCCCTTGCGCGGCCGGAACGTGAAGAAGTCAGTAAAGATCTTCTTGTGCGTGATCACGCCGCTGATGATGGCGACAAACATGAACATCGTGGCAATGCCGACGATCCAGCGGCCCCATATTCGCGGCATGGCGTACAGCTCGAAATGAAAGCGGTACAGAAAGCTGCCGCCGCGGGTTTCGCGCGGATGCAGCACTTCGCCGCTGCCCGCATCGAGCTGCACGCGCTGGTTTCCGGCCCGGCCAGCGGCTGCACCGGGCTTGCGCCAGTTGGCCTCGACCGCGGTCTGGCGTTCTCCTGGCAGATTGATGGTCCAGCTGCCGGCATCGGGCGCGAGCTTGTGCATCGTCGCCAGGGCGAGCGCCGCGGTCTGCGGCCCGGGCAGCGACTGGTGCAGTTCGGGTCGCATCCAGTCGTTGATCTCATCGACAAAGTAGCTCAGCGTGCCGGTAAAGAACACCGCATAGAGCAGCCAGCCCAGCAGCAGGCCGCTCCAGGTGTGCAGCCACGACATGGACTGGCGCAGTCTCTCGGGTTTCCCATCGGGCCTCATGCGCTAGCTCCCCGCAGGGCGAAGGTCAACGCGCCCAGCAATGCTGCCGGTACGGCGATGCCCAGCCAGGCGCGCCAGGCGCTGGCACAGCCAAAAGCCCACAGCGCGGCGATGGAGTGGGCCAGGAACGCGAGCATCGTGGCCCACATGACCGCATCGACGCGGCTGCTGCCGGAGCGTGCCAATGCCAGTCCGACACCGGCCGACGTGGCGCAGGCCAGGGCGTAGCCGCCGCCGACCGCCGCCAGCGCGCGCGAGGCTACAGCAAAGCGGTATCGGCCCAAAGAGACAGGCAATTTATGGGGCAGGCGGCTGGGCAAGGGAATATCACTCATTGCGGCCACGCGCAGGCGTCGAAACAGAACACAGGAAGGTTGGGCGCAGGGTTGCGCGCAGCCTGGAAGAAAGAAGCAGCCATATCGGTCATCAAATGCGAATGGGACTCAATATAGTGCTTTTCTTCGGCTGTTTTTCTAACGGCAGGTAAAGTTGGGGAACTTTACCGGGAATGCATGGGGCGTCGCCGCCGCGACCCGTTGCCGAGTTGGTAGATAACTCCCATAGCAACCGTTGTTGGATTTCGATGAATGTAACTTACATGAATTGGTGACGGATAAATTAAAAGCAAGAGGGAACGAATTGAGAGAAAAAAGTGCCATGCGCAAAGCGCATGGCTGACCAAGAGGAGGGCGTTTTCGTGCCGATTGCAGCTCAAGGCGCGAGGCGTTCGCGCGTCCATTGCCCGTTGTCCAGGCGGTAGCGCAGGCGGTCATGCAGCCGGCTCTTGCGGCCCTGCCAAAATTCAAAACGCTCCGGCACCAGCCGGAAACCACCCCAGTGCGGCGGCCGGGGAGGCGAGAGCAGAAATTGCGCACCATAGCGCGCCGCATTGGCCACCAGCACGCTGCGCCCGGAAATGACCTGGCTTTGCGGGCTGGCCCAGGCGCCTATGCGCGAATCCAGCGGCCGGCTCTGGAAGTAGGCATCGCTTTCCTC
This sequence comes from Comamonas sp., assembly GCA_037968595.1. Classification (GTDB taxonomy): domain Bacteria; phylum Pseudomonadota; class Gammaproteobacteria; order Burkholderiales; family Burkholderiaceae_C; genus Comamonas. Next base: position 24,246 of record JBBKVU010000239.1, on the reverse strand, counting down.
GGCGCTGACCTTTTCCACCCGGCCTTCGATGCGCACCACGCGCTCGAGATCGACCCAGTGGAACTGCAGCGCGGCAAACGGATTGCCCGCGAGTTCACGGCCCTTGCGGCTGTCGTAGTTGGTGTACCAGACAATGCCGCGCTCGTCATAGCCCTTGATCAGCACGATGCGCGTGCTCGGCCGCTGGTCGGCGCCCACGGTTGCCAGCGTCATGGCGTTGGGCTCGGGCACCTGGGCATTGACCGCCTCCTGCAGCCACTGGTCGAACTGCTGCATGGGATTGGCGTGCGAAGCGTCTTCGCTGAGTTCCGCGCGCTCGTAGCTTTTGCGCAGATCGGCAATGGAGGAGGATATTTGGCTCATGCCGCCATTGTGCATGGCGGCAGGCGCAGCTGAAGCCAGCGGCGCGCCTGCATGGGCACGGCCCTCAAGGCCGTGGCGCTTCAGGCCGCGCGCAGCGGGTCCGCAGCCGCATGGGCGCGGGAGTTTTCCTGGATGAGCTCAATCTTGTAGCCGTCAGGATCGGTGACAAAGGCAATCACCGTGCTGCCGCCCTTGACCGGGCCGGCTTCGCGCGTGACATTGCCGCCCGCGGCCTTGATCTTCTCGCAGGCCGCATAGGCATCGGCCACGCCCAGCGCCACATGGCCATAGGCCGTGCCGAGGTCATAGCTTTCCGTGCCCCAGTTGTAGGTCAGCTCGATCTCGGCCTGGCCGGGATTGCCGCCATCAAAGCCCAGAAAAGCCAGTGAATACTTGTATTCGCTGTTTTCCGACTGGCGCAGCAGTTGCATGCCCAGCACCTGGGTGTAAAAGTCAATCGAGCGTTGAAGGTTGCCAACGCGCAGCATCGTGTGTAGGAATCTCATGCGCCAATTGTGCCGCCAGATGCGGGCCATTGCAGGAATCGGGCTGTCGTGGGGCCATACTGCCCCAGACCGCTTCACCGCGCTGCGGCAGGCGCAAGCCGTGGCTGGTCGCCCTCGCGCACTGGCTGAGGCACCAGGGGTTCTATACGTTTCCAGAATTCGTCCGTCACTTCCGACGAGTGGGCCTGGGCCTTTGCCATCTGTTTTTCCTGCGTCAAATCACAGTCGACGCAGGAAACAGTTCACTCAATTTACGGATAAATCCTTGGTTGCAACCCCTGGTTCACCAGCAAGAAAAGTTGCAAGCTCAGCGGCGCAGGTGCAGGCCCGAACTGGTTAATGACCTCGGTGGAGATCCCGCGGACCATGACCTTCGTGCCCTGCGGCTCAATCACGGCCATTTGCGTTGCAACCAGGCGCGCCATTCTCGGTAATGATGCAGCGCGTAGCCGGCAAAGGACGGCTCCTTGGCCAATGCGGCGCTGACCTTGGAAATCTCGCGTTCCATCACCCGCGGTCCCTCTTCATAGAATGTGACCTTGTCAATGTCGTTCTTTGTCGTTTCCAGTCCGATGACCACGCGTTTGCCCACCTTGTTTGCATAGGCGATCTCGCTCGCCGCATGGGAGAGAATGCCGTCACGGCCCTCGGCCTTGTCGCGGTAATCCATCAGCGCCACATAATCGTACAGATCGATGACGTGCTCGCTGACGGGCCGTTTCTGACCTCGCCAATCAAGTTGCATGCCGTCCAGCCAGAACGGGATGGCCGGACCGACCGACAGATCGGCACCGGCCAGCGTCTTCAGGCGCATCAATGCGGCGCTCATCTCCAGAAATTGGCGCATCAGCTCCACGCGTGTATCGTCATTCCAGGCATTCAGAAGATGCGGCTCTATATCCATGTTGATGCCGTCGAAACGCGCCGCGGGCAGCGCTGCCTGGTTGTATGTCAGTACGCGCTGGAACATGGCCTGGGCGTCTGCACGCCGCTCCGGGAGGATATAGGTTTCGGTATGCAGATAGGCGGATCCCAACAGCGCATAGACGTGCATTCCCTTCTCATGCGCACGTTCGATGAAGCTGCTATAGAGCGCGGGATTATCGGCAATCAGATTGCGGGATTTATACGCGTCGGCATATAGATACAGCGTATTCACGCCGTTCTTTTTCATGAAGGCGATGGCATCTGCTGCGACCTCAGGTTTTTCCACCATCGCATAGGACTCGGCTTCCCAGATCCAGAGCGCGCGATTCGGTGGCCCTTCAGCCGCCCGCGTGATCGACCAGGGCATGCCCAGCAAAAGCAGTACAGCAAGCAGATGGGCTTTCATCTTGGCTCCAGAGAGATGTGAAAGAAGCCGGCGCCGACACGCTTTCCAGAGTTGGGATCGGCAGGAATGACCGCCAAATAGCGCTCGGACCGAAGAACGTTTTCGGGCAGCAGCAACTTCACGATGCGCGATTCGCCCCCGGTCAACCGCAACGGCGCGCCATTGACTTCTTGCAGTTCTTGTCCAGCCGCATCGGTGACGACCAGCAACGGAACGAAAGCCGTGCTGGAGCGGCTGCCCGCATTCAAGAACGTGACATGTACATACTGGCCTTGCAGGCTGACATTGCGTACCTGCAGCTGCACCGGAGCATCGGTGTTCGCGGAAGCGGCGGACGGCGCCTGCCGTGCCCCGGCATCCCAGGCTGCGAATTCTGTGACAGCTTCGGGCGGCAGCAGCCGACCGCTCGCCAACATGCGTTGGCTGGCAGCGTTGAAAGCCGTCAGTTTGCTTTGCAGGCGTGCCTGCTGCGGTGCATTGGCGACCGCTTCCGCCGCCAGCTGCGCAGACACGCTGTAGAGCTGCCCGCGCAGCAGAAACCAGTCACCTGACAGCATCCCTGGCGATTCGGTCTTCACCGGCTTGATGGGAATGTCGTGCAGGTTCCGGTAGGCTGCGAACATATCCAGTCCCTTGCCCAGCCAGGCGGTCTGCACCGGGGTGCGCAGTCCGTAGGCATGGGACAGCCATGCCAGCAGCGACGGCGTCAAATCCAATTGCGACGACACCGCGGCGATGCGTGCCGGGCTCTTGAGCAGCGGTGAATAGACCAGCAGCGGCACATGGTGACGTTCCAGGGAGTCCACCATCGGCAGTTCGGGCAGACGGTGATCTCCTGTCACGATGTAGACCGTGTCCGCATGTCCTGGCAATGCCTGCATTCCGTCGATGAAGCTGCGCACAGCGTTGTCGGTGTAGAGCACGGCGGAAAAAATATCGATGTTGTCGAGATAGAACTGCCTGTGCGCTGGCTGGATAGCGAGTTCCTGCAAACGCTCCAATACGCGCGCGCGATAGCGTTCCTGGCCTGGAAAATGGTAATCCGTGTGCATGCTGATGGTTTGCAGCGCGACGATGGCCGGCGCGTCGCTTTCCTTGGCCTCATCGGCCAGCGCCAGCCGCACCAGATCTGCGTCTGCGAACCCCCAGCTGTTGCTGCCCGCCGGCAACCTATGCCGGCGCAGATGCCACGGCAGGTCACGCAGCTTCGTCACACCTTGGCGCGTCAAATACGCGCGTTCGCTGTCGAAATCCAGGTTGGTGCCGCTGTAGAACCGTGCGTCATAGCCATTGGCCAGCAGCACGCTGAAAAGATCGGCGTGCTCGGGCATCCTGTCGCCCAGATCGGCAAAGCCCTTTTCTCCGAAGGGCAGAGAGCCGAAAAGCGAGGGCAGCACACCGAAGGTGCGCCCCTGCGGGGCAATGAAATGCTCGAAATACAGGCTGCGGCTGGCCAGCTCATCGAGGCCGGGTGTGAAGCTGCCAAGACGGGCATCGGGTCCAGAGAAATCTCTGCCCAGTCCTTCCACCACAATGACCACCAAGCTAGGCGGCCTGCGCGCGGGAGAAAAATAGGCGCCCAGCACATCTTGCGTGCGCTCTGCACGCATGAAGGGGTAGTCCGGGTGGGCCGGCGCTGCTGCTTGTGGCGCAACGTCGGCAGCATCGTTGGCGCCAGCAATGGCGTCCGGTGCCGGCGCAGGCCGCCATTTTTGCGCCAAGCTTTCCAGAAAGAATCCTGCCTTGTCCTGCGCCCTCATGCGGCGGTCCAGGTCCAGGCCCTGCGACCAGGCGCCATGCAGCGGCAGCAGCCAGGCGGCAAACGATAGCCCCACCAGTACCGCCAGGGGCAGGGCGCTGCGCGGCAGCGGCAGGCGCCAGGCAAGCATCAGCCCGGACCACAGTACAGCCAGAGCCAGCAGTCCCACCAGCAGCGGCGCCGCACCGATCGCGACATTGGCCCCACGTACGGTGGTGGTGATTTCATTCAGGGAGTAGCTGAACAGATCGCCCCCAAGCGGCGTTCGGGCAATGAGGAAATAAAGCGACAAGCCCATCTGCGCGAGAAGCAAGGCGCTCCATGCCAGCGCCAGCGGCCATGGTTTCGGCTGGCGCAGAAAAAGCCAGGCACTGAGAAACAGCAGCGGCAGCCAGCGCAGAAAATCCGCGACATCAAACCCTGCGGCCACCGTGGCCAGGTGCGGATCCAGCGGTCCGCTGGCGACCAGTTCAGCTACGCGAACGACACCGCTAGCGGCCAGCCATGCAGGCAGCACCCAAAGAAAACGCCTGGCTGCGCCACGCCAACCCAGAGGCACGGCGGCATCAGTGGCGGCTTTCCCAGTCGACACTTCATCACCACCGACGATAGACGGACATCGAAACCGAGAACTGGCTTGGTGCGGAGCTGTCATGCCCATAGTCGCCCGTGAGCTTGAAGCCCCACGTCCGCTCGGGGAAAAATACCCAGGACACCCCCACCAAGCCATTGCGGACCTGGCTCAGGCCTTGGCCCGGGAGAAAATCGTTGCCACGGCCATGACCCACGCGGAATTCGACATAGCTGTCGGCATCGCCACGGTAATAGTTGCGCAGAATGGCGCGATAACCATTGCTGCGGGTGCCGTCGCTGCTCGGCACATGGGTGGCGCGTACGCGGGCGTAGTAATTGCCAAAGTATTTGCCCACACCCAGCCCATAGATGTTCACATCGTCGCTGAATTTCAGCCGGTCATAGCTGCCCGACAGCTCCCATCCACTGCCCACACCCTGGAACAGTTCTGCCCGGGAGGCGTAGTGCGGATACAGTCTGTCGCCCGATGCGCGCTGGTAGCGGACGTTGGCGTAGGCACGCGACCAAAGGTCTACATAGCCATCGAGCGCCACGGCGCTGTCGTGACCGCCGAATCGATTCGCACGCAGCAACTCCACTGCCAGTGAGCCTTTCGTGAACTTCCGGCGCAGCGATATCGAGTAATCGTTCCAGGGCCTTCGACTGCCTTCGAAGCCGGTGTGCTCATAAGTTCCACTGGCGATCCAGCGAAATCCCGGTGGGGCCGTATCGGCGCGATTGGCTGCGGGCGGCCTGAGCGAGACCATCAGTCCTTCCACCTCCACGCGCGCCAGGCCGTTTGCCTCGGCCCGGCGAAATGCGTCGGCAGCACCGCTGTAATCACCCGCGTCACGCAGCGCGCGGCCCTGCGCCACAAAGGGTGGGGCGTCCGCAGGATCGAGCCTGGCCCACTCTGCGTAGGCTTGCGCCGCCTGCGCCGGACGATCGCTCCAGAAATACATGTCTCCCAGCGCGGACCATGCATCGCCATAGCTGGGGTGGGCGGCCGTCACTGCCCTGAGGTCCTGCTCCGAGGCCTCCCAGCGGCCCATCCAGGCCAGCGTGCGGCCACGCGCCAGCAGCAAGTCGCCGTTGCCGGGGCTTTCTGTCAGCAAGCGATCGTACAGAGCCAGCGCGGCTTCGCGTTGCCCACTGACCGCCAGCTGCCGCGCCTGGGTCATCTGTTCCGTCAGGCCAGGCGTTGCCAATGGCTGTGCGCTGGACGCTGCGGGGACCAGCGCCATGGACAAGAAAGCCAGCACGGTAGCGACATCGGTATGAAATCGAAGATGCATGGTGTACTTTCGATGGCTTAAGGAACGGAGGTGTCTGAGGTCGTGGCCTGGGGGGCTGTCCTTGACTCCACCGCATCAGGCACTTGCCAGGACCCGTCGCGACGTATTTTTCCCCAGCGCCGAACATGCCGCCGAGCGCTGAACGCCCAGCGCATCAGTCCGGTGACACGCCAGACCGCAGTCAACTGGCGGTAGCCAAAGTTCTCCAGCACAGCCCATGCGAGCAGTTTGAGTTGCTGGCTCAGCTTGGGGTACATGCGGTACGAAAGCTCCTCCAAGAGCAGGGCATTGATGGAGAGCAGAACGCCGATGCCGATCGCGGCGATCAGGAAGATCAGGAAGATCTGCCCCGACACCAGGCCCAGGATCAAGAGCACGGTCATGACGACATAACCCAGGAGTTCAATCAGCGGTCCGATGAATTCGAACAACAGCATGAAAGGGAAGCTGAGCCAGCCAAGAACGCCGCTGCGTCGGCTGAACATCAGGCCCAGATTGGGCCACAGGCTCTCGGCCAGTCCGCGTTGCCAGCGAATGCGCTGGTTTCGCAGCGACTCCAGGTCCTCGGGCACTTCCGTCCAGCAAATCGGATCGGGAACGAAGGTGATGCGGTATGGCCGCTTTTCCTCACGCATGGCACGGTGCAGGCGGACCACCAAATCCATGTCTTCGCCCATGGTGTCGCGGCGGTAACCACCGATCGATATCACCCGCTCCTTGTAGAAGACGCCGAAGGCGCCGGAGATGATCAGCAAGGCATTGAGGGGCGACCAGCCCATGCGTCCGAACAGGAATGCCCGCAGATACTCGATCAGCTGAAATCCAGCCAGGAATCCCTTGGGCAAACCCACCTTGTCCAGCAGGCCGTTCTTGACCGAGCAGCCGTTGAGCACGCGCACCACGCCGCCACAGGCCACGGTGCGTGCGTCCTGAAGAAAAGGCCGCACCACGCGCGACAGGCTGTCGGTTTGAAGAACGCAGTCGGCGTCTATCGTGCAGTAAAGCGGGAAGCGAGCGCAGTTGAGCCCTGCATTCAAGGCATCGGCTTTGCCGCCATTGGCTTTGTCGACCAGGCGCAGGCGGGGCATCGTCGGCGAGAAATAAAAGCCCTTGACGTCCTCCGTCTTGAGGCGGCGGCGATAGGCCTCGGGAAACGGCAGCATGCCAAAGGCGTTGATCACCGTTTCCAGGGTCTTGTCGGTGGAACCGTCGTTGATGATCACAATCTCGTACTCAGGATAGTCCATGGCCATCAAGGAACGCACGCTGGAGGCGATCGATTGCGCTTCGTTGTACGCCGGCAGAATGATGCTGACGGGCGGCTGGTAGGCGCGCAATGCAGCGGGCAGGTAGCGCGCCCTGTGCTCGCGCATGTGGCGCACGATGCTGAACCCGGAAATCACGCTGAGCAGCAGGTAGGCCAGGTTCAGCACCACAAAGTAGAAGAGGAAAAACCACTGCAGTGACGTCATCCAGCTCACCCAGGGCATTTGCCCCAGGTCAGCCGCAAACTGATGCCACCCGGCCGCAAGGGCGTTGAAGAATTCGTTCATGCCATCCTCCTTTGCGGTAGTTCCGACAGCACATGCTGGATGATTTCCCGTGCGAACACATCATGCTGTCTGGCGCCGATGCGTTGAATGCGTTCCTCATTTCCTTCGCACAACGAGCTGAGGGCTTGGGCCGCTCGGTAGCGCACCCACCACTGCCTGTCCGACAGCATCGGGACCAGCCGTGCCTCGTCGCTGTTGTCACCCAGGCGAGCCAGCGCGGTGGCCGCATGCATGCGCACATGCCAGCGGGGATGGGCGAGAAAACTTCGCACGTGATCGACATCGGCGCGATCGGTGACCATCTGCAGGCAGGTGGAGAGCACGTGATCGTCCATCTTGGAATCCAGCAACTGGCGGATGACAAGCGCCGCGCGTTGCGTGTCCGTATCGGCCAGGAAGCGCACCAGCCTGGCGGCGGTATTGTCGTTGGCGCGCAAAACCGCACTGGACAGGACGGCGGCCGCGTTTTCGGCGTCGTTCCCCTTGAGAATGCGCGCCACTGTCCCATCCGGCCAGTTCTCGTGTTCGGCAATCGCCGGAACAAACAGTTCCAACGCTCTGGCAGAGTCGATCTGTGTCAGCGCCCGGGCGGCGCAAAGTGACAGGATGGGGCCGGGATCCGAGAGATAGGGGACCAGCGTCTCGAAGTCGCGCACATCTCCCTGATGGCCCAGAGCGATGATGGCCATTCCGCAATCGTGATAGCTGCCGTGCAGCATGCGACGGGCCACTGCGGAGAGACCTACGCGCTCGCCGATAGTGCGCAGCTGCGCATTTCTCTCGGGCGCCGCTTCGTGGATATCGTTCCACGCTTCGATGAAGGCGGGGGCATCGCGCGCCGGGAGCGCGGGGAGGGCGATGTTTTCCCCTGTCGATGCTCTTTCAAAGAGGGTTCGCCATTGCTGCAGTCCACGCAAGTGCCGACGCTCTCGATGCTTGGTGAACCAGCGCATGGCAAGGATGATCAAAAGCATGATCAATGCCAGCGTAATAGCGCAAACGCCGATCCAGAATGCAAACACCACATTCGGAGTGTTGTCCAGGAAAAAACGCATTTTTTTCTCCCTGCTTCACGATCACCACATGCGCACACGACTGGAAAGTGCTGCCAATCGATGAATGCTCTCGCGTTAAACGTTGGGATTTGACGCGTCTGTTACAGATGCTAGGCTTTTTGTTGAAGACTGTCACTCATGGCACGGCGTTTGGTTACAGATTTATTTTCGCCGGCACTTCAAGCCCTCGCTTTGGCGCAATTCCTTGCATATCGGAGCGTGCGATGGCCCGCAGGCTAGGCCTGTGCGTGAAACTGGCGTCGGAGTCGCGCTTATCGGCGAGGGCGCGCTGGCAAAGCCAATCCTGTGGCTGTCACGCCGCGGCCAAGCGTTGCTTCGCCAGCTTCGTGACTTCCGCCAGCGCCTGGAGCTTGCGCCAAGCCAAGTCCCGGCCCATGGGCGCCACACCGCAATTCGTGCACGGGAACCAGCGCTCTTTCGGCACGAACCTTTGGAAGTCGAGGTCGTTGCGGCACAGGCTGGAGCATCGCTGGAATGTGACGCGGCTTTTATTGGGTGGATGCGCATCACGCTGCGCACGGCGTGGTTCGGGTTGACGTGTGCGCTCTTGGCCGTGGCCCTGGAGGTTCGACCGCCAGCCAGGGGGATGGTCGTAGTGTGTCCGGCCGCAGCTCAGGAGTATTTCGCTCATGAAATGGACGAGCAATTGAAACTTTGGAAGTCGAGGTCGTAGCAGCCAAGACAGCCTGTTTTCTTAGGTGGTTGCTGCTAGATACGATGTATATTATGTAAAGTCGTATGTGCTACATCATCGATAGCGCTTATCCGAGGAATGGCAAAGGATGCGGCTGCATAGCCTCTGGCTTTTCGCCATGTTCCGTTCACCACGATACGCATCGCTGCCCCACTTGCACACGATGCTTGATGACATTCCCGCCACCACTGAGCAAATCGCAAAGCTGTTGGACTTGAAGCCCGCCACCATTGAGCGTTACCGGCGCGAAGGCCAGGCACCGCGCCCCGTCATGCTGGCACTTTTTTGGGAAACAAAATGGGGCCGCGCCACGGCCGATTGCGAGGCCGTGAACTGGGCGGCATCAAGCCACCAGCAGGCGCAAATACTTAAGCGGGAAAATGCGAGATTGGTCAAGCAGTTGTTGACCATGGAAACAGAGATTTCTAGGCAAAAAGATGGTGCCGCCAACGGCCCACTGTTCCAGATCGGCTGATTACAGATACCGTTTCAGCAAGATCAGAGCGCCAATAATCGTCAAAAAGATACCGAGCTTGATCCAGTTGCCACGCCATGCCCTGGCGTGCTTGTGGCGCGAAACATCGTGCTCGCTCACACGAAAATCAGCGCGCTCGACGTAACCCGTTTTCTTGCGGATTCTGTCTCTGTAATAGTCCCGGGTATCGATGGCCATAACCTGCGATGGTAACGCCGAAGTCAGAACAGCCGGTTTTTCATGACGTGAGTGAAGTATGTGCCCGACCAAGCGCATGGCCTCACGTCGATTGCCTGCGCATGATCGACGGCCACGACGCGGCAGCTTTTGACCAGGTACAAACGGGAAGCGCAAGCCGGCGCGCTGGGTTGAGCATGCAGCATGGCATGGGGTATGTCGCGCGGCACAAGGTGAACATGGGGCGATGCCCCATACCCCGAAATCAAATGAAATAGTTGATCAGGCGAAGCACAGCGAAAACGCCGATGCAGATCCACACGAAAAGGATGATCTGCAGAGACCAATGCCAGCTGCCAGACGAGTTTTTAACTGTTGAGAAAAACCGGAGTTTCTCGAGATTGCTGGTGTCTTTTCGATACTTGGGCTGTGATCGGATGCCCATGTTCTCGTCGTAACGCTCTTTCCAATAGTCCCGGTCTTGTAGTCCCATATCTCACCCCCTGCCCGCGATCATAAAGCAGGTCAGGAGCTGCATTCACGGCATCACCGTCCCGATAAATCGCGGCTGTTCTGATGCAACGATGCGAGACATTGGCATATCGTGCGCACCTCCCGCCAACCGCGCTTCACTGACAACGATGGGCTTTGATTCGACGCCTTGCGTCAGCCGCGGCGCATCACAAGTAACCGGCCGGTCTTCACCATGCCAGTTCAGCACGCCAGCGCATTCGGCCAGGTGCGTGTAACTGTAGCCAGCCTTCGCCAGTTGAACGTTATCCGTCGTGCCTATGCGCTGACCATTGGCGGAGACCTCGAACATGTAGACGAGCGTGCCGCCAAACTGCAACCAGCCCGAGAGATGAAAATTTTTCCCCTTGTACGGCTCGACAGGCGGGGCAGGAGCAAGGGGAGCAGGCTCACCAGGGGGTAAGGCACCGTCAGGGGTTAACGGCTTGCGATAGGCAGGTTTGCCGCCCTCGCCTTCAACCAGAACCATGCCGGACGGAACCCGCTTCAGGTCGGCCTGAAACTGAGTCGGCTTTTTCTCGGCTTCAGGCCAAAACGCATAGACCAGGAATAGCAGCGCGAACACCCAAAAAATGGCAGTGCCGCGCCTCCACTTCGCCACAAATGGGGTGACGTCAGACGCCTGCGCCTCGACCACAGCACCGCCCTGAGTATGGCTTTTGTACAGCGGGAAAAACTGCGCTTTGTAGTCGCGCTGATCGGTGCTGACCAGACCACCGCGATAGCCGGCGTGCACCTTGCGGATGTACTTGTTTTTCTTGCCCAGGACGTCAGCTTTTCGAACCTTGATCAACGTGGCAATGAGGCTGGTGATTGACTGCTCAATGTCACGAAAGGATTGCGTCATCAGCAGCACATCGGCACCGTAATGCCGGTGGATCTTGAACCACTGGATAACGTCTTTTGGCGTGCTCGATCCACCGCGCCGGGCGGCTGGAAAACACACATGGCACTCATCGATCACGTACAGCGGGCCTATGCCGCCCTCACCTTTCCACTCGTCCCAAAAGTCCCACACATGGCCGAATATCTCAACGTCTTGGATGGGCGTGACGTCACCCAGTACGAAGGCCAGTTCGCCGCGATTTGCCGCATTGGCATCCCAGGTTCCGCGCACCGGCTGAGCAAACTTGCGCACATCGAGCAGCGCCCGGTAGTCGGGATTTATCGCCGCGAAACGCTCAACGTCCAGCGGCAAATTCGTGATGACCTTGCGGCCTTTTTCTAAGGCAGGAAGCACGTGATAGACGACAGCCTCATAGCTCTTTCCAGAGCCTGGAATCCCCTCGAGAGCATTGATCATGAGCCGAGCCTTGTGAATGGAATCAACTGCAGCACGAGACGGATGCCGATGGCAGTGACGATGATGCCGACGGCCTCGCCTGCGCCAAGCAGGCCAAGAACGTTCATTACCTCGCTGGGCAGTGATCCCCAAGCGCTGATAGACGAAGCGATACCGCTGGTGTCGACCTCAGATGCCATTGACACAGCGACCTCAAGAAGACCTTCGAGCGACCAACAGACCACATCTGTCACCATGTGCCATGCCGCCTTGAAGACCGCGACAAACAGCTTTCCGAACCACGAAGCCAGCTCGACAAGCTTGGCAAAAAGCATTGAGAACGCTGCAGCCATATCAGCCCCCGAAGATCAAGCGACGTGCAAGCAACAGCGCAGAAATGATGATGACGACCTTGCCAAAGTCCCATACCCAGCATGGGGCCTGGATGGTATGCGCACCGTAGCCAGCCCAGCTAGCCAATGACAGATCAAGCTGCCAGGATGGACAGCTTCCGCTGCTGGGCAACGACGGAGTAAGAAGCGCCGGAAGGCCAAACAACGGCGTCGCTTTTAATTCATCCATTTTTTTATTGACCACACCTCCTATTCCGTCAGGATACTTTTGTTTATAGAGCTCCGGAATGTCTTTAAACGGCGTATCAGTTGGAGGGTCTTCCTGCTTTTCGTCGTCTTCTTTTTCTTCGGTTTTATTTTCTTCCGTCGTCGTTATATTCGTGACGTTGTTTGTTATGTTCGTTACGGTGTTTGTTGTTGTGCTAACAGTAACGTTGGAGCCAGAATACTGAGCTTTTTTTGTCTCAGTTTTAGTGGTTGTTTTTGTACCAGGGTCTGTGTTGGTAGCTCCAGGCGCAGCGGGATTATTAGTGCCTGGATTCAACTTTATTGATTCGGATGATGTTGTTTTTTCACCAGGAACCGAAGCAGGGCCAGAAACTGTAGGCGCTTCCGTCTCGACAGGCATTCCCATATTTATAGCCTTTTGGGCAGCTATAGCGGCTGAACTCGGCCATCCAGATTTTGCGGCTATTCGATCATGAATTGTCTGCTCATCAATTTCGTTGAATTCTGTAGTTGGGACTTTTACCTTACCAATTGTTGAAAATACGTTTTGACTCCCGTTTGAATATTTCCCCCAGCAATAAAATAAATTTGGACTGGTTTCTTCCACCCTTACGAAAGTTACACCAGCAGGGAGATTGCATGCTTCGACTGGAGAGCCATAAACTTTCCCGCCAGAGCTCCACATCTCGCCAGACCCCTGAAGTGCTTCGTTACCTATAAGACCATTGGGAGTATTTTTTACACCAGTGATTCCTGAATCTCGAAAATAATCAACAAGCTCAATTGCAGTTAAAACGGCTCCTACCGGCGTTGCTACTTTTGTGGCACCGACGATAAGCTTTCCAAAACTGGCCGCAGGTATTTTTGCGACAACATCAACAACCAGACCTTTACCGACTGGCAAATTCTTCGAAGCTACGAGCGCGCGCTGTGAGGTGCTTACAGCGGCATTTGGCAAAACAGTGCCGCCCCGTAGGCGCGTTGATTCGGAACTGGCATGGCCAAACTGCCACGTATTACCGGACTGACGAACCTCAAACCCGTTGTAATTGACCAGCGAGAGATTAGCGAGTGCTGGAGCCGACAGCAGACACATGCCAAGGCCCATGAGGCCGTATACAGCGCGAATCATGAGCGCATTCCCATCAGAAAAGCGACGGCGCCCAAGCCGCCAAGAATCGCCAGCAAGGCGAAGAACAGGGCAACTTGAGCGCCAACGAACATGGCCGTTTAAACCTTGCTGATGATGCGCTTGGCGAGTGCAGGGCCCTTGAAAACCAGGGCGATGCCAACGACGATCACAGCCAGTGCGGTGAGCTTGACAGCGAGACCATCCAGGCTGACGGCATCGAGAATGGTGTCAATGGGCGTGGCCTGGGCGAAGGCACCAGCGGACAGCGTCAGAGCGCCGACAGCGGCAACAGCCTTGGAGCCATATTTGCGAGCAGTGTTGAAAGCGGACATTTTGATTTCCTATGAAGGTTGGTAAATTGGCGCGGAATTGCACCGATGAGGCTATTGCCTCAGCGCTGAAATCTCATGCCTTATTCACCATCCGAATAACGCAACCAGCGGCATAACCAATGGCCCAGGCCGCGATAACCACGCCAAAACCCCAAGAGGTAACACGAAGAATAGACTCTGCATTTATTCCCAAAGCTCCAAAATCGATCATTGACGACGCATCAATCCACACCTGGGAAGCCACAGGGCAAGGGTCAATATTTTCAGCACAGGCAAGCAGCTTCATTACTCAGTCCAAAAATAATCACACTCAGGACACGAATACGCGCCCTCTTCTTCATCTTCAAATGCGGAATCCTCATCCACATGGGCGCAATCGGGGCATTCCATGGGCATCCCTTTGATCAAGTGAGTTCGTCCAGGTCAATGACCTGGGGCCTATGGAAAGGCTCGGTGTGATCCTCGATGAGCTGCGCACAACTCTCGAGGTCTTCAACGATTCCGGCCTCCTTCAGCAACATGACCCATTCCGGTTGCCCATCCTCGAAGGACGGGGCCAAAAACTGGCCTGTGGTGCCGGACTGGATCACGTAGCGGCTCATTACGCGGCCTTGGGTGCTGCAGGTGCGGGCTTGATCGAAACCAGGGTCAGCTTTGACGACTGGTCAGCACCCGCAACGATGTCGAATTCGCAGTCGACCAAGACGCCGCCCAATGGCCATTTCTGCTTGTAGTGGATCCATTTCTGCAGCTCTTCCGACGTGCCCAGCTTGAACGGGCGAGTCACCGCGCCCATGGATTCGCCGTTGCTGGATTCGCCCAGGTCAACACTCAAATGAAAGGTAGTGCTGTCGTAGCCACGGCCTTCGAAATCGCCCTTGCTCGACTTGATGCCGTGCAAGACGGCTTTGGATGGAATACGCATGTTTTTTCCTTGGTTGAGCCTTTACGCAGCCTGCAATCCGACTCGGCCAGTGCCGGAGGCTGAAACTTGTTTGAACACATCGACATAGACACGCCGCACCTCTTCCGCCTTGAATTTGCTAAGGCGGTTCGGCATTTCCTTGCAGTTCTCGACGAACTGCATAAGGGTCTCGAAATCGAGAAGTTGGAAGGCGAGGGACAGGCTTTTTCCAGCCGTATCGAAGACCCAGCGGGCATTGCGCGTGCACTCGGCCTTGACGGTCTCCAGGGCGAGCCGTGGCTCGGTCTTGACGGGCTCGGGCAGGCACTGCGCGCCATGCTCTTGTACGAGGGCTGAATGCCAGTCAGAAGCGCCCCCGAAGAAGTCGGAAGGACGGCGTAGCATGTCGGTGGGCAGCAAACGCTTTTTGTTGCCGTAACGCAGTTCTACGCGCAGCCAATCGGTGGCATCGCTGGCCCCGAAAAGCTGCTTTCCCTTCTCGTAGGCATTGGTAATTTTTCCGGCATCGCGCGAGCCGAAATAGACCGATCGGCCATTGTTTCCACCCCACCAATCGCCCGCCTGGCCGTTCTTCGGACGGTGCCCCATGTGATCCATCAAGCCGGCTTTGTATTCGGCTTCGAAGCGCTCGATACCGCCCTTGATTCCATCGAAAAAATCAAGCGCCAAATCGCAGCGAGTGATCAAACCCCGGTGCTGATCGATGTAGTTGGCCATGGGCTCAAGCCAGCCAGGGCGAGCGAACGTGCAGGCCATACCCTCAAGGTTGCAATGGATGGTCTTGCAGTCTTGCATCGGAAGGAAGCCGACCCAGCCCACCGGCTTGCCTTGACGCGTGATGTTGAAGCGGAATCGATAGAAGTCCTTGCCCTTGCAGAACTCCGAAGAGGCTTCGAAATCGGGACCAAGGATGCCCGCAACGTCTTCAGCAAGTTGGAATGCCTGGGTGCTGGCCGCATAGTCGACGTCATCCAGTTCGCGCAGTTCGTTGACGAGCTTGATGCGGTTGTATTGCATGCGGCGCTTGCCTTCTTCAAGGTCATGCTCAGAACGCATATCGAAGAAACCTAAGCGATCAAACTGGGCATCGTTGGGCGCAGGAAACAGAGTCTCAACCGTGGGAATGGGTGCATGGCGCTGACGAACGGTGAAGCGAAGCCAATCGACATGGACATGCGACCCGGTTTGATCGCGCTCTGCTTGCAGCCGCAGCTTGATTTCCCGGCCTTCTAAAACCAGATCCGAAACAGTTGGGACTCTCATGCTTCGCCCCGTGGGGAAGTTGTCCCCGTGTTACCTACGGGGACAGCAGTGGTGCAAGGCGCTGCGCACCCCCCAAAATTGATAGCAGCGCGCCGCGCGGAGCCCTCCCCCGCAAGCGGGGCCCCCTCCGCGCCGCGCGCCATGACTTCAATTCCAGCCAGGAAGTACGCAATGGCACGCCACTGGTTCGCGTTGCGATCAGCAGGGCAATCAAGGTGTTTGATGTGACGGCTCATGCTTGGCTGCCCCGGTCTTCACGGATTCGCAACGCCTCAGCAATCAGCATGCGAGCAACAGCACCTTGCGAGCGCTGTTCAAGGGCTGCAATAGCTTTGATCTGTTCAATGAGAGCGGAGCTCAACCCGACAGAGAGTCGAACCACATGCGAATGATCGAGAGCGCTAAGGGTGCCCACCCCCTGCCCGGCCTCAGCAGGAGCCGCCAAGCACATGCTGCGGCCACGGTAGGCAGGGGGTGAACAATCGGAAGAATGGGACATGGCGGCTCCAGCTTGGGCTTGCGCACACAACGTGTACAAGCTGGGCGGAACTTACCATGTACTCACAACGTGTACAAACCAAGTATTAACATGTACACGTCGCGAATACACAACATAGGCAGGAAAACGATGCACACGACCATGGAGCTACTGGAAAAAGCATTGGAAAAGGACTCCTCAGCGGGATGGGCGAAACGCTTGAATCTGTCGCGGAATGCGCTTAATTCCGCGAAGCAGAGGGGCAACTTGAGCCCCTCAATTGCTGGTGCCTTGGCTGAGGAATTAGGCGAAGACGCTCAGCAATGGATGGTGGTTGCAGCCCTTGAAGGAGAGCGCGAAAGCGCCTGCAAAACACGCATGGTGCGCAGATTTTTGACCGGTGCGGCCCTCACCCTGGGCGCCGTCGGCAGTGCTGCTGCTGCCAGTGTTTGTATATTATGTTAAGTACCAAGGACTCAGTTCGCATGCAGGCTCATTGCGCATGCGTTTTAGCAATGAGGTGGTTAACGCCCCCGCCCGCCTGAGCCAGAGAAAGCGATCAGCAAAGCCACTGCGAGTGCCAGTCCGCTCCAGTTTCTGCGCCAGGCCTTGAAACGGCGAAAGCGTGCTAACTTCCCCGCATGGACTTCCTCACATACTCCATCCAGTGGACGCTGCGGCATCCCTGGCTGATGCTGGGAGCGCTGGTGGCTCTCGGTTGTGTGATCCGCTGGACGGCTCGGTCCGGCATGCGTTCACGCGCAAAGCATGGCGCTACCGGGCTGCTGCGCTCGCGCAAGGAGCAGCAACGGTTTTCCCCGCTTTCCACGGTCTACTCGCCCAAAAGCTACCGGCGGCAGCGCCCGCCACGCAGCTGAGCGCTGCACGCTATTGGACGCAAGCCGGTGCCGGCATTCAACGCGCTGTCGGTCGCTGGTCCCAGCGTTCGGCCACGCGGGCCAGGTCGTCCAGCGTATCGGTATCTGCCAGCGCACCCCAGTCTTGCAGTAATACTGGCTGCAGCTGTTTCTGGGCCTGTGCCGCCCGCACCACGCTGTGCGCGCCGCTGTCGCCCGTCAGCTGCAGCAGCTGATCTCTCCATGCCGCGGAGAAACCGACGGGATGGCCCCATTGGCCGTGAATCTGCGGCCGCACCACGCCGCCCAGTGCTTGCAGTGCCTGGGCCACGGCGCGCAGGCTGTCGGGCGAGATGGCCGGAAGATCTCCGGGCAATATCAGCCAACCGCCGGCGTCGGGCGATAACGCCACGCCGCGCGCGATCGAATGGCCCATGCCTTCGCTGCGCCATAGCGGGCCGTTTTCAACGAGCACCGCATGCAGGCCGCTGGCCGCGACCGCCGCCAGCGTGTGTTCCAGCACGCTGCGCCCATGCAGCTGGGCCTGCAACTTGCCCGTCTGCGCGCCCGAAGCGCGAAAGCGCTGGCCCTGGCCTGCGGCGAGAACCACCACCACGGGATTAATGTTGTCGTTGCTGCTGTGCATCGTGCCCATTGTAGAAAGTTCTGGCACGCAAGCTGCTCGCATGGCGGCATGCACATCCATGCCCGGGTTCTCAAATCCTTCGACATGATCCGCCGCTGCGGATCGATCCGTGAGGCCTCACGTCACCTGCACGTTGCCTCGTCGGCCATCAACCGCCAGCTGCTGCAGCTCGAGGACACGCTGGGCACGCCGCTGTTCGAGCGGCTGCCTCAGGGGCTGGTGCTCACGGCGGCGGGCGAAGCATTTGCGCGCCATGTGCAGAACGTCTTTCAGGACGAGCGACGACTGTCCCAGGAACTGGGGCAGCTGCAGGGTCTGCAGCGCGGGCCCCTGCATGTGATGGCTGTCGAAGGCCTGTGCAGCGATCTGCTGCCGCGCGTGCTTGCCCAGCTGTACCGCCGTCATCCGGGACTTTCGGTGCAATTGCACACCGGCGGATCGGCCGCGACCGCCCAGGCCGTGCGCACCGGCGATGCCGACATCGGCCTGGGTTTCTCGATTGCGGCCGAGGACGATCTCCAGCCCTGCTGCCTGCGACGCGACCCTATAGGTGCGGTCCTGAGCCCGCAGCATCCGCTTGCGCGGCGCAGCTCGCTGACCCTGGCCGAATGCGCGCAGGCATCGCCGCTGATCCTGCCCTTGCCCAGCCTGTCACTGCATGCGCTGCTGACCCCCCTGCTCTGCCGGCTGCCCGAGCGCCCGCCGGTTCTGCTGGAAACCGCATCGCTTGATCTGGGCAAGCGCCTGGCCCAGCAAGGTCTGGGCATTGCTTTTCAAAGCCGCTGGGGACTGGAGCAGGAAGTTGCGTCGGCCCAGCTGGTGCATGTGCCGCTGCATTCGCCGGCACCAGTGTGGTGCGAACTGGGCGTTTACGTGCGCGCCGGGCGCAGCCTGCCGCCCGCTGTCACTGCCTTGGTGCATCTGCTGATGGCCGAACTCGCGGATTGAGGCGGCGCGCCAAAAACGGCAGCACCCTGCGCCAAAAACGGTGCTACCCGGTGAGGTCGGCTCCTTCCTAGACTGGCGACTGTTGCGGTGCTCACCGCGTTCTGGATGTTCCCCGCCATGACTTCTTCTGCTTCTTTCCAATTGCCCGTGATCGATGTCCAGGCCTTGCGCCACGGCAGTGCCGGCGAGCGCCAGGCCGTTGCTGCGCAATTGGGCCAGGCCTGCGAAACGCACGGCTTTTTCTACATCACGGGCCATGGCATTGACCCGGCGCTGATCGATGGCGTGTTTGCCGCGAGCCGGGCCTTCTTCGATCTTCCCGAGGCACGCAAGAACGCGCTCGACAAGCGCCACTCGCCCTGCAATCGCGGCTACGAGCCGTTGCGTGCCCAGACTCTGGAAGCCGGCGCACCGCCCGATCTGAAGGAAAGCTTCTATATAGGCGCCGAAGTGCCGGCCGACGATGCGCGTGTGCTGGCCGGGCGTTTCAACACCGGCCCCAACCAATGGCCCGACGAGCTGCAAGACTTCGCTTCGACCACTCTGGCCTATTACCAGGCAGCCTATGCGCTCGGTGCCGATCTGGTGCGCGGCATGGCGCTGTCGCTGCAGCTGCCCGCGGATTTCTTCGAAGCCTATCTGCGCGATGCCGCGGCCACGCTGCGCCTGCTGCACTATCCGACCCAGCCCGGGAATCCGGCGCCCGGGGAGAAAGGCTGTGGCGCGCACACCGACTTCGGCGGGCTCACGCTGTTGCTGCAGGACGATCTGGGCGGCCTGCAGGTCTGGGACCGCCAGCACCAGGGCTGGATGGACGCGCCGCCCGTGGCCGGCAGCTTCGTGGTCAACATCGGCGACCTGTTTGCGCGCTGGACCAACGACCGTTATGTATCGACCTTGCACCGCGTGATCAACCGTTCGGGCCGGCGCCGCTACTCCATACCGTTCTTCTTCACGGGCAATCCGCTGCACGAAGTGCGCTGCATTCCCACCTGTCTGGCACAAGGCGAAGCGCCGCGCTATCCCGCGACCACGGTGGAAGACCATCAGCGCGCCTGCTACCGCCGCACCTATGCCACAGCCGCGGCCTGAAACCATGGATATGGCAACTTCTGCAAATGGTGCTGGCGTGCGCGATATCGTGCTGATCCATGGTGCCTGGCAAGGCAGCTGGGCGTTTGATGCCTGGCGGCCCGGGCTCGAAGCCGCGGGCTGGTGCGTGCACTGCGTGGACCTGCCGGGCAACGGCCACAGGCCTGCGAGCGTGCGGCGACCGGCAACTTTGGCGGGCTATACCGCCCATGTCTGCGATCTGCTCACCGCGATCGGCCGGCCCGCCGTGGTGCTGGGCCACAGCGGAGGTGGAATCATTGCATCGCAGGTGGCCGAGGCCCTGCCCGATCAGGTCGCGGCACTTGTGTATCTGGCGGGAATGATGCTGCCCAGCGGCATGTCGTATTCCGACCTGATTGCCCAGGCCAGGAGGGACGACCTCGGCTGGGCCTATGCCGGCATCAACCCGCACCTGCGTTGGACTGCGGATCGCAGCAGCAGCCAGGTGAGTTTGCGCGGTGCGCTGGAAACCTTTCTGCACGACTGCCCTGCCGAGGCCGCGCACGCCGCCGCCGCACGTCTCATGCCGCAGCCGGAAAGCGGCCGGGCGATTGCCAACCAGCTGTCGGCGCTGCGCTTTGGTCGCGTGCCGCGTCTGTACATAGCCTGTCGTCACGACCGTTCCGTGCCCTGGTCCCTGCAGCAGCGCATGCAGTGCCTGCAGCCACCGCAGGCAAGCATTGCCCTCGACTGTGGCCATGTGCCGCAGCTTGCCTGTCCCGACACCTTGACCCAGGCCATGTTGCCAGCGCTGCAAGCGCTGCTGGCCTGAGCCTGACCCGCTGTTTCCAGCTGCCGGGCATGGTGTATACGAAATTGGTATGCAAATGTGGCCTGGATATTGCTTGGATCAACGCAGCGCCGCCAGCGGCCCGAAATCGCTGACAGCCCCTTTTTTCTCACTCTCTGGAGCGCCTTCCATGTCCATCACTGTTCGCCCTGTTCTGTCCGCCCTGGCCCTGGCCTTGATGGCTTCCACATCCCATGCCGCCGATGCGCTGACGGTGCAGCTCGACTGGCTGCCCGGGGGCGACAAGTCCTTTGTCTATGCCGGCGTGCAGCAGGGCTTCTTCAAGGCCGAAGGGCTGGAAGTCAAGATCCTGCCGGGCCGCGGCTCGGCCGATGCGGTGACGAAAGTCGCTTCGGGCTCGGCCGACGTGGGCTTTGGCGGAATTTCCGCCGTGATGATGGCCGCGGCCGAAGGCAAGATTCCGGTCAAGGCCGTGATGTCGCTGTACTCGGCCCAGCCCGACGCGCTGTTCACCAAGGCCAGCAGCAACATCAGGACGCTCAAGGACATGGAAGGCAAGACCGTGGGCATGCCCACCTTCTCCTCGTCGAACGCGCTGTGGCCCGTGGTACTGCAGCGTAACAACGTTGACATCGCCAAGATCAAGATCATCAAGACCGACCCCGCGACGCTCGCTCCCATGCTGGCCCAGGGCCGCGTCGATGCGACGATCAACTGGGTCACGGTTGCCCCGGCGTTCCAGAACGTGCTGGGCCAGGCCAAGCAGGAGTTGTCGGTACTGCCCTGGAGCCAGTTCGGCCTCACGGGCTACGGCTGGTCGGTGATTGCCAACGACAAGACGATTGCCGGCCGCCCCGAAGTGCTCAAGCGCTATCTGCGCGCGCTCACCAAGTCGCTGGAGTTCTCCATGGCCCAGCCGCGCAAGGCCGCCGAGTCGCTGGTCGCCATGGTGCCCGAAGCCAACGTCGATGTGATCGAAGCCGAATTCCGCGCCTCGATTCCGCTGCTCAAGACCGAAGCCTCGGCGCGCGACGGCCTGGGCGCATTCCAGCCCAAGCTGCTGGCCGATACCTGGGGCTGGGTCTCGGCCTCCATGGGCTACGACATCAAGAAGGTCGACCCTGAAGCCCTGGTCGATCGCCGCTTCCTGACACGCTGAGTCCGACCCTGCCCATAGGAAGGCCTGACGCCGGGCCATCCACTCTCTTCTTGCCCGCCTGCTGGACTTTTTATGCCCTCCGTCATCGACCTGAATGCCGTCACCCAAACCTTTGTGTCCAGCGATGGCAGCCCCGTCACGGCCTTGCAGAACGTCGATCTGCACCTGCAGCGCAATGAATTCGTCTCGCTGATAGGGCCCTCGGGTTGCGGCAAGTCGACGGTGCTGCGGCTGATTGCCGGGCTGCTGCGTCCCAGCGCCGGTGAAGTGCGGATTTTCGACCTGCCCGTGACCGAGCCGCGCGACGAGATCGGCATGGTCTTCCAGAAGCCCACGCTGCTGCCCTGGCTCAGCGTGGTCGACAACATCACCTTCCCCATGCGCCACAAATACGGCCGCGTCGATGCCAGGGACCAGGCACGCGCCCAGTCGCTGCTGGCGATGATAGGCCTGCAGGACTTCGGCCACAAGCGCCCGCACGAGCTGTCGGGCGGCATGCAGCAGCGCGTGGCGATCGCGCGTTCGCTGCTGCACGACCCCGACATCCTGCTGATGGACGAGCCGTTCTCGGCGCTGGACGCGCTCACCCGCGACGAGATGAGCTTCGAGCTGCTGCGCATCTGCAGCGAACGCCCCAAGACCGTGGTTTTCGTGACCCACTCCATTCAGGAGGCGCTGCTGCTGTCGGACCGCATCGTGGTGATGAGCGCGCGCCCGGGCCGCGTGTCGCAGATCATCGACGTGCCGCTGGCCCACCCGCGCACGCTGCAGACGCTGACCGATCCGGTGTTCACGCGCATGGCCAACGAGATCCGCGAACAGGTGTTCACCCGCCATGCGCATTGAACACCAGCCCCCGCCCCACCTCACCATTTCCGGATCCCGCCCATGAAAGCCTTTGCCTACCGCCATGCCTCGCTGCTGGCCTTTATCGTTCTGCTGGGATTTTGGGAGCTGGCCTGCCGCGCGCTGGCCGTGCCTGAATACATCCTGCCCGCGCCCAGCGTGATCGCGCTGGCTGCGGGCAGCCTGGGCCTGGCGCGCTGGGCCGAGCACCTGTGGGCGACGATTGAAGTCGCGCTGCTGGGCTATGCGCTGGCGCTTGCGCTGTCGATTCCGCTGGCCGTGGCCATCACACGCTCGGCGCTGCTGTCGCGCATCGTCATGCCCTGGCTGGTGGTCATCCAGTCGACGCCTATCGTCGCCGTCGCGCCCATCATCGTCGTCACGCTGGGCGCGGGCGTGCTGCCGCGCGTGGCCATCACCACGCTGCTGGCGTTCTTCCCGCTGGTCGTCTCCACCTGCCTGGGCCTGTCGTCGGTGCCGGCCGAATTTATCGAGCTGTCGCGTTCGCTGCGCGCCAACACCGCGCGCCAGTACTGGCAAGTGCGCATGCCGTTTGCGATTCCACATGTCTTTTCGGCAATGAAGGTCTCGGTCACGCTGGCCGTGGTCGGCGCCGTGGTGGCCGAGTTCGTCGCCGCCGAAAAAGGCCTCGGTTATCTGATCCTTTTCACCACCTCGTCGTTCAAGGTGCCCGTGGCCTTTGCCGCGCTCGCGCTGCTGGTGCTCAGCAGCCTCACGCTCTACAGCCTGGTGCAATGGGTGCACCAGCGCTTCTTTGGCTGGAGCAGCCCCAAGGCCTGATCCGCTTTTCAACCCCACGACCGCCATGACCACCCTGCCCCCCACCAGCTCGCCCTCGCCCGAACAAATAGAGCGCCATCTGCGCCGCACCATGGCCGTTGCCGAGCGCGCCGTCAGCATCGGCCGTCACCCGTTTGGCGCCATCCTGGTGGCGCCCGACAATGAAACCGTGCTGCTGGAGCAGTGCAATATCGACACCGTGAACCATGCCGAGTCGACGCTGGCACGCGTGGCGGCCAGCAACTACCCGGCCGACTATCTGTGGAACTGCACGCTCTACACCTCGGTCGAACCCTGCTGCATGTGCGCCGGCACCTCCTACTGGGCGAACATCGGCCGCGTGGTGTTCGGCATGACCGAGCACGCGCTGCTGCAGCACACCGGCAACCACGCCGAGAACCCGACGATGAGCGTGGCCTCGCGCTATGTGTTCGATCACTGCCAGAAGCCCGTCGAGCTGATAGGCCCGATACCGGCGCTCGAAGCCGAGATTGCCGCGCAGCAGCGCGCGTTCTGGGCCGCTCGCTGAAAGTCCGCCATGCAATTGCTTTGGCCCGACAGCCCAGACCATGCCCTGGCGCTGCGCGCTGCCCATCCGGGTGCGCAGTGGGTGGCGGGCGGAACGGCCTTGCAGCAGGAATGGGGCGATCGCCACCGCGCCCCTGCCGGCTGCTGCCTTGTTCCCCTGCATCAGCTGAGCGCCATGCGCGGCATTGAACTGGTCGAGGGCGGTGCGGCGCTGCGCATAGGCGCGGCCATGCCACTGGAGACGGTGCGCACCCATGGACTGGTACGCG
>JBBKVU010000238.1:0-4611 GCA_037968595.1 Comamonas sp. | reverse complement strand
GGGCAAGGGGTGGGCTTGCCTGTCTCGTTTCTTGCTCGGCGCCATCGCCTACACGCATACGGGCGCTTATTTCTATCCTGGCGCACGCGCCGCGTTCACACTGAGGCTCCGATCGAAGGCGGTCCGTTATACCAGGCGGTATTTCAGGAAACAGGCCTCTGCCGAACAGGCAGACAGCCCGCCCTCCGTTTCCCAACCAGGCATAAGAGAAAAACCATGTTCAAGAACACCATCAAGACAATTTCACTGGGCGGCGCGGCACTGACATTGGCAGTGGCGGCAACGGGCGCTTTTGCGCAGACGACCAACAACAGCACCGTCAACACCAACCAGACGCCGGCGGCAATTGGCGTGACGCCACAGACCGCCAACGAGGCCAACCAGAAGGCCATTCAACGCTCCGACACCGGCACGGTGGTGCGCACCGATCCCACGGCTGCCGAGCAGGCGCGCGACGCCGCCAACCGGGCGCAAGCTCCCGCTACCCCCAGCACCATGGAAAGCACGGCCCCACGCCGCGCCGCCCGCGCAGACCGCAACTGAGCGGCAGGCAACTGAGCGGCAGATAAGCGCTTTCCAGCTTTCACCCCATTACTGACCCCAAAAGGACTTCACATGATCGACAACAACAATACCCCCCTGCACACCGGCACCACCACCACTCCTTCGGGCACCCTGGTCACCGGCCTGTTTCGCGACCGCGACAGCGCCGAAGCCGCCTACAACGCAGCCTCGGCCCGCGGCTACTCCAAGGATGACGTGAACCTGGTGATGTCGGACGAAACGCGCACCCGCCATTTCGCCAACGTGGCCGCCATTGAAACCGAACTCGGCAACAAGGCAGCCGAAGGCGCCGGCATCGGCGGCGCCATTGGCGGCACGCTGGGCGCGATTGTCGCGGCCGTCGCGGCTGTCGGTACCACCCTGGTGCTGCCTGGCATCGGCCTGGTCGTGGCCGGCCCGCTGGCCGCAGCCATTGCCGGTGCCGGCGCTGGCGCTGCCAGTGGCGGCGTGATTGGCGCGCTGATCGGCTGGAACATTCCAGAAGAGCGTGTGAAGCACTACGAACAAGGCATCAAGGACGGCGGCATTCTGATGGGCATGCGCACCAAGAACGAAGAAGATGCGACCTACCTGGAAAATGAATGGAAGCAAAATCGCGGTGAGCACGTCTACCGTTAAGCTGAGCTGACCCAGCGCAGAATGTCCTTGGCATTCTGAGCGGCCATTTCCACGGAAATGGCCGTTTTCCGTTTGGCCCCCGGTTTTTTAAAAGTCTGCCCGTAATGCCGTTTTCAATGCTGTTTCCGCGCATGGCTGGCCCGCGCGAAATCCCGGCCTTCCACCGCGCCCCCCGCTTCTGCCGGCTTTTTGCGCGCTGCGGAGCCGGTGTCGCCATGGCTATGGCTTTGGCGCTATGCCTTGGCGCAGCGCCAGGGGCCCACGCGGGCCAGCCCGATGCAGCCTCCGTCGCCACCCCACTGAGCAGCGAAGCCCAGCAGGTGGCGCAGTGGATAAGCCGCACGAAAGACAACCAGGGTCTGCCGTATCTGCTGGTCGATAAGCGCGCCGCGCGGGTGCATGTGTTCAACGCGGCCGGCGTGCTGCAGGCGTCTTCGGCGGTGCTGCTGGGCCTGGCGCGTGGCGACCATTCGGTGCCAGGCATAGGCGAGCGCCCGATGTCCGCCATCGCCCCCCATGAGCGCACCACCCCCGCGGGCCGCTTTGTCTCCGAGCCGGGGGACAATCTGCAAGGCGAGGACATTGTCTGGATCGACTACGACGCCGCCGTTTCGCTGCACCGCGTGCGCACCGCCAACGCCGCCGACCGCCGGCTGCAGCGCCTGGCCAGTGCCACCGTGGCCGACAACCGCATCTCTTACGGCTGTGTCAACGTGCCCCAGCACTTCTATGACCGCAATGTCGCCCCGGTCTGGGGGAAAAAGCCCGGGGTGATCTACGTCTTGCCGGAAACCCAGACCGCGGCGTCCTTTTTTGGCTTTGGCACGCCGCGCGAACACTGACTATGTGTTCGCGGCAAACTCCGCGTTTGCGCGCTGGTTCATGGACTCCAGGCTGGCCTCTGCACTGGCACAAATCAAGGCACCGGCCCTGTTGCTGTGGGCGACGCTGCCATGCACGACAATGCGCACCCTGCCAAAAACCAATACGAGGGAAAACGCTGCTATGACGTCATGGAGACCGCCGCAACACATCAGAGTCAAAGCCATTGGACTGCACTGGAGAGACGGCAAGCTGCTTGCCGCCGAAGTCTTCGATGACCACGGCCACCTCAAGGGCGTGCGCCCGCTGGGCGGCGGCGTGGAGTTTGGCGAAGCCTGGCAAACCGCCCTGGCGCGTGAGTTCAAGGAGGAACTGGGCGTAGACATCGAAGTGGCCGGGCCGCCGCATGTGATGGAAAACATCTATACCCACCATGGCACCACCGGTCATGAAGTGCTGTTCATTGGCGAAGTGCGGTTTGACGCAAACGCCTTTGCGGGCCTGGACGTGATTGAGTTCTTCGAGGACAACGGCGCGCCCTGCACCGCGCGCTGGTTTGATCTGGCAGAGCTTGATCTGCCGCACGGGCCGGCACTGTTTCCGGCGGGTTTGAAGCAATTGCTTTTGAACACTGCGACGCGCAGCGCAAACAGGAATGTTGTTGCCAATAATGATCGACTTTTGCCTGACTGAAGGCTGCAGGGTTTCGCTGATCTTTACATCCAGATGATTGACAACACAATGGACAAAAGCCCAAGCCACAAGCCAGCTTCAGGGGAGCTTGGCGTACGGACACCTCACGCCACCCATCGGATCCTGCAGGTTTGGCGGGACATTGCCTTGGGTATTCCGCGAGACTTCATCGCATGAAGTTTATGCACCTCATCGTTCTGGCGATTGTCGTTGGCGCGCTTTTTCTTGTGGTGAGGGGATTATTTTCCGCCTGGGCTTTGCTTGAGCTGGCCTGGTCGACGATTCTCAGCTTTGTAAATCGCTTTTGAGGTTGGCCAGCAATAACGTATTCCACGTCACTATGGCTGGCCAAAACATCCCTGAGAGTCCTCGAGTAACGATTGCCGGACGCTGCTGCCATTGCTGTGTTTTCTGCATGCCGTGAGCTGCATCGAGTCATCGCACAGGCTCATGGCTGGCCGATGTTGATGGGTCAGCAGACGGCTGAAAACAGCCGTCCTCCTGCGCATGCACCCTGTTCCACCCCCCGTTCACCCTGAGCTTGTCGAAGGGACGGCGCTCTCTTTCGAGGGCAGGACGTCAAACCATCAATCGCACCGCCATGACACCGCGCAGCCCTGAGAAGCCGCGCGGCCCCCCAGCTCAACGCTTGCGAGCGTTTCTCCAGTTCAGCGCAAAGCCCCGCAGCGCGATGGCGGCGACGATCAGCTGCGCGATCAGCGTCTCGGCCGTGGGATAGATGCCCAGCAGGTCAAAGCGCGGGCCGCCTATGGGCGTCACATTGAGCCAGCCGGCTTCTTGCAGCGCGGAAGCGCCCTTGCCTATCAGCACCACGGCAAGCACCGCGACCAGGCCCGAGGTAATGCTGAAGAACTTGGCCAGCGGCAGGCGGGCGCTGGTGCGCAGCAGCACCCAGGCGATCACCAGCAGCAGCGCGGCCGCGGTCAGGAAGCCGCCCACCAGCGCGCTGCCATTGCCGTCGGCGGCCAGCGCCGAATAGAACAGCACGGTCTCGAACACCTCGCGGTAGACGGCGACAAACGACAGTGCGAACAGCGCCCAGGCCGAGCGCCGCGTCAGCGCGGCCGACAGCTTGTGGCTCAGGTATTCCTGCCAGCGCCCGGCGCTGCTCTTCTGGTGCATCCACAGGCCCACGCTCAGCAGCACCACCGCCGCCAGCACCGCGCCCAGGCCTTCGGTCACCTCGCGGCTGGCGCCACTGATGTCGATCACATAGGTTGCCACGCCCCAGGTCAGGCCGCCGGCCAGCAGCGCGCTGGCCCAGCCCAGATGCACTGCGCGCAACGCCTCGGGCCGGTTGGCCTTGCGCAGGAAGGCAATCATGCCAATCACGATCAGCAGGGCTTCCAGGCCTTCACGCAGCAAGATGGTCAGCGCGCCGATGAAGGTGGTTGTCGGATCGGCCTTGGCGTCGCCCAGCAGCTTGTCGACTTCGTCGAACAGCGTCTCCAGGCGCGCGGCTTCGGCCTCGGCCTGCTGCGGCGCGCCCTTGGTAATCGCCGAGCGGTAGGCCAGCATGGCCTGCTCGACCCGCACCAGCAGCGCGGCGTCGCGCGCGCCGACCACGGGTTCTATAGGCTCGAAGCCATCGAGGTAGGCCGACAGCCCCAGGCGCGTCGCGCCGGCGGTGTCGCCGCGGTGCAAGGCCTCGAGGCTTTCCTTGAGCCGGGTGCGCGCCAGCGCCAGCCCCGAGGGCTTGCTGGCATTGACGACTTCGGGATGGGCGCGCAAGTAGGCCGTGACATCGCGCGCGGTGTCGGCGCCCAGGGTCTGCGCGGCCGCGGCTTCGGTGGTCGTGGTCAGCGCCGTGAGATCGCTGAAGCGCTGGCGCACGGCGGCGTCCTTGCCGGCCCAGATCGCCTCGCCGCGCGCGCGCATCGCGTCGTCATGCGA